>JBBQNP010000009.1:0-58639 GCA_038330085.1 Planctomycetota bacterium
GCAGCTCGCCGGCTACGGCGTCGGCGGCACGGTGCACGTCGTCGTGAACAACCAGATCGGCTTCACGACCGATCCGCAGGACGGACGCAGCACGACGTACGCGACCGACGTCGCGAAGATGCTGCAGGTGCCGATCTTCCACGTGAACGGCGAGGATCCCGAGGCCGTCGCGCAGGCGATTCGTCTCAGCATGGACTTCCGCGCGATCTGGCACAGCGACGTCGTGATCGACATGTACGGCTACCGGCGGCGCGGTCACAACGAAGGCGACGAGCCGGCGTTCACTCAGCCCTTGATGTACGACGCGATCCGCCGCCGCAAGCCGGTGCGCGAGGGTTACCTCGATCACCTGCTCAAGCTCGACGGCGTCACGCGCGAGGAAGCCGATCAGATCGTCGAGCGTTCGCGCGCGCGCCTCGAGAAGGAGCTCGACCTCTCCACGAGCAAGGAATACGTCTACCAGAGCAGCAAGCTCGATCCGGTGTGGGCCGACTACAAGGGCGGGGCGGACGTGGATGTGCCCGAGGCCGACACGAAGATCGCGCGCGAAACGCTCGCCGAACTGCTCGTCGCGACGACGCGCGTGCCCGACGGTTTCGCGGTCAACCCGAAGATCGAACGGTTGCTCGATCTGCGCCGCGAGATGGCCAAGGGCGACAAGGCGCTCGACTGGTCGGCGGGTGAAGCGCTCGCGTACGCATCGCTCGTCGCTTCCGGGACGCGCTTGCGCATCAGCGGACAGGATTGTGAACGCGGCACGTTCAGCCACAGGCACGCGGTCCTGCACGACGGGAACGACGGCCGCACGTGGACACCGCTCGCGCACGTGCGCGAGGATCAAGGTCCGTTCGAGATCATCAACAGCCCGCTGTCGGAGCTGGCGGTGCTCGGTTTCGAGTACGGCTACACGCTCGACTTCCCCGACGGCTTGGTCGTGTGGGAAGCGCAGTTCGGCGACTTCAACAACGGCGCGCAGGTCATCATCGACCAGTTCCTCGTCAGCGCCGAGGACAAGTGGAAGCGTCTGTCGGGCCTCGTGATGCTGCTTCCGCACGGCTTCGAGGGTCAGGGCCCCGAGCACTCCAGCGCGCGGCTCGAGCGGTTCCTGCAGCTCTCCGCCGAAGACAACATCCAGGTCGTCAACATCACGACGCCGGCGAACTTGTTCCACTGCTTGCGGCGGCAGGTCGTGCGTCCGCTGCGCAAGCCGTTGATCGTGATGTCACCGAAGAGCTTGCTGCGTCACCCGAAAGCCGTGTCGCCGCTCGCCGACTTCGCGAACGGCACGTTCCAGCGCATCATCGGCGACGCGGATGGATCGAAGCGCAAGGTCGAGCGCGTGCTCGCCTGCAGCGGCAAGATCTACTACGAGCTCGAGGACGAGCGCGAGAAGCTCGGCCGTAACGACGTCGCGATCCTGCGCTTCGAACAGCTCTATCCCCTCTCCGACGAGACGATCGGGAAAGCGCTCGAGCCGTTCGGCGCGCTCTCCTCATCCGGGCAGAAAGCACCCGTGGTGTGGGTGCAAGAAGAGCCGGAAAACATGGGCGCCTGGAGCCACTTCCGTCTGCGCTTCGGTGCGACGATGCTGGGCCGCCCGTTCCACGGCGTCTCACGCCCTGCGTCGGCATCGCCGGCGACAGGCTCGTCGTCGAGCCACAAGATCGAACAACAGGAGATCCTGGACCGCGCCTTCGGCAAGCTGTGATCTCCTGACGCAGCGATCATCCCGAAGGATCGTCCCGGATAATTTTGAACGAGAAGTAACGCAACCATGGCCACAGCCGAACTGAAAGTGCCCTCCGTGGGCGAGTCGATCACCGAAGTTCAGATCGGCGATTGGCTGGTCGGCGAAGGTGCGTCCGCGAACAAGGACGATGCGCTCGTCGTCATCGAGACGGACAAGGTGACGGTCGAGTTGCCGGCACCCGTCGCCGGGAAGGTGACGAAGGTGCTCAAGAAAAAGGGCGACACGGCGACCGTCGGTGAAGTGATCGGGTACATGGAAGTGGGCGCCGGCAGCCAGACAGGTAGTGCGCCGAAACAAGAAAAGCCGGCCGAAACGCGCGCCACCGCTCCCGCGAAGACGACGACCGGTGCCACGGCCACGGCGCAAGCGGCACCGACCAAGACCGCTGCGACGTCGGCGAAAGGCGAGCCCTACGTGATGCCCGCCGCGCAACGAGCCATGGCGACGAGCGGCGTCGAAGCGCACGACGTGCAGGCGACGGGACCGGGCAACCGCATGCTCAAGGAAGACGTGCAGCGCGCTGCGTCGGCGCCGAAGTCAGCCCCCTCCTCCAACGGCGCAGGATCGAACGGCAGCGCCGGCGCGCGCAGCGAAGAGGTCGTGGCGATGACGCCGATGCGCAAGCGCATCGCCGAGCGACTGGTCGAAGCGCAGAACACCGCTGCGCTGCTGACGACGTTCAACGAGATCGACATGGGCGCCGTCATGGAGCTGCGCACGCAGTTCAAAGACGAGTTCCAAAAGAAGCACGAAGCCAAGCTGGGCTTCATGTCGTTCTTCGTGAAGGCCTCGATCGAAGCGCTCAAGCTCATCCCGCAGGTCAACGCCGAGATCCGCGACGGCGCGATGATCTTCAAGAACTACTACGACATCGGCGTCGCGGTCGGCGGCGGCAAGGGCTTGGTCGTGCCGATCCTGCGCAATGCGGAGCGGATGAGCTTCGCACAGGTCGAGAACGCGATCGCCGAGTACGGAGTGCGCGCGCAGGCGAACAAGCTGACGCTCGACGAGCTGCAAGGCGGCACGTTCACGATCAGCAACGGCGGGATCTACGGTTCGCTTTTGAGCACTCCGATCCTGAATCCCCCGCAGTCAGGCATCCTCGGCCTGCACGCGATCCAAGAACGCCCTGTCGCGCGCAACGGACAAGTCGTCATCCGCCCGATGATGTACGTCGCGCTGACCTACGATCACCGCATCGTCGACGGTCGCGAAGCAGTCACGTTCTTGAAGCGCATCAAGGAGTGCCTCGAAAGCCCCTCGCGGATGCTGCTCGAGATCTGATCTCCCAACCGCTGCGGCGCGCGTCGCAGCGGAACCGACTGACCCATGCCTACGCAACACGACCTCATCGTCATCGGCGCAGGACCCGGTGGATACATCGCGGCGATCCGCGCGGCGCAGCTCGGGTTGAACGTGGCTTGCATCGAGAAGGAGACTGCGCTCGGCGGCACGTGTTTGCGCATCGGCTGCATCCCGAGCAAGGCGATGCTGGAGTCGAGCGACCTGTTCCACGAGTCGACGTCGGCGTTCGAGAAGCACGGCATCCGCTTCGAGAAGGTGCACCTCGACCTCGACGCGATGCTGAAGCGCAAAGACCAGGTCGTGAAGGCCAACACGGACGGCGTCGACTACCTCTTCAAGAAGAACAAGATCACGCGCTACCTCGGCACGGGACGTTTCACCGGGCCCGGAACGGTCGCGGTCGACGGCACGCAGAAGGTCGAGCTCACCGCGAAGCACGTCATCATCGCGACCGGCAGCGTCGTGACACCGCTCAAGGGCGTCGCGCTCGACGGCGACCGCATCGGCACGAGCACGGAAGCGCTGTCGTGGACCGAAGTGCCGAAACACCTCGTCGTCATCGGCGCGGGTGCAATCGGCCTCGAGATGGGCTCGGTGTGGTCGCGCCTCGGATCGAAGGTCACCGTGCTCGAGTACCTCGACCGCATCCTGCCCGGCATGGACACTGAGATCGCGGCCGAAGCGCTCAAGGTCTTCAAGAAGCAGGGCCTCGAGTTCCGCCTCGGCGTGCGCGTCACCGGCGCGAAGACGAAGGGCAAGGGCTGCATCGTCGAGATCGACGGCGGCGAGCCGGTCGAGTGCGATCGCGTGCTGCTCGCGGTCGGCCGCAAGCCGACGACGGATGGGCTCGGGCTCGACAAAATCGGCCTCGCGCTCGACGAAAAGGGCCGGATTCCGGTCGACGACCACTTCGCGACGAAGGTCGCCGGTGTCTATGCGATCGGCGACGTCATCCGCGGCCCGATGCTGGCTCACAAGGCCGAAGAAGAAGGCGTTGCCTGCGTCGAGCACATCGTCACCGGCTTCGGACACGTCAACTACGACGCGATTCCGAACGTCGTGTACACGGCACCCGAGGTCGCGTCGGTCGGACGCACCGAGGAGGAGCTGAAGGCAGCCAACATCCCCTACAAGACGGGCTCGTTCCCCTTCATCGCGAACGGTCGCGCGCGCGCGCTCGGGCACACCGACGGCCGCGTGAAGGTGCTCGCGCACGCCGAGACGGACCGCATCCTCGGCGCGCACATCCTGGGACCGCGCGCGGGTGATTTGATTGCCGAGCTGACGTGCGCGATCGAGTTCGGCGCGAGCAGCGAGGACGTCGCGCGCACGAGCCACGCCCACCCGACGCTGGCCGAAGCGATCAAGGAAGCCTGCCTCGCCGTCGACGCCCGCGCGCTCAACATGTGAGTCGCTGCGCTCGTATCCACTGATCCTCCGACTCTGGGAGCATCGAGTCTGCTCGGTTCGGCGTAACGGAAACGCCTGGAGTCAGCGCAAAGCGTTTCCGCGTCGCCCGGCGCGACCTCGCTCCATCGATTCGCGTGTCTCCTTCAACGTGTCACGCGTCGAGGGCAACCAGAAGTACGCCGCGTACGTGATGGACGCGATGCTCGCGCCGAACTCACGGTCGTCGGCGCCCGTAGCCAGGACTGTGATCACGTGCGCAAGAGCCATCGCGCTCGCCGTGGAAGCGACCGTCACGCGCGCCCAATCTTGCGCGCCCCACAATGGGAAGCTCATCGACACGAGGATGAGCCCAGTGAGGATCCACGCGAAGCCGAGTACCTCCGGCGTGCGCATCCAACCGTAAGCCGCACCGACGATGCCGCCCGACAGTGTGAGGATGACAGCGACCAGCATCTGATGCCGCAGCCCGCGGTACATCTCGGACTTGGAGTCGGTGTCCATCCAGCCGGATGGTACAGGAGGGCTCCGAGGAAGGAACGTGACTGTCGTTTGCCGTCAGCGGAGGACCCCGACGGGCAGCAGGATCACCAGCGCAAGACCGCCGCGAGCGGGGACTTGGTCGGCATGCGGTTCTTCTCGAAGGAGTAGACGGCGCCACCACGCAGGATGACCGCTTCGGCGATGTCGTCGATGATGTCGTCGTCGTGCGCGTCCTGTTGCCCGGCCTTGCCGTCTTGCGAATGCAGTTTCACGGCGCCCGTCGTCGGATCCATACGGCCCCACAGGTGTGCATCCCGCACGACCAGGAGCTCGCGCACGCGGCCCTGCACGGCGGCGGCGGACACGCTGTTGATCTCGTCGGTCGAACGTCTGCGCTTGATCGAGTTGCCGTAGTGCTCGAGTACATTGTCCTCGCGCTCGGCAATGTAGCTCTGCACGACGGGCCAGGCCTTCGCGTGCAGCTCCGGCAGCGGCGTGTTGTCGAAGTTGCCGTGGACGCCTTCGTGCAAGAGATGCGGATAGCGGCTGATGCTCGCGTACTGAGGATGGTGTTGCTCCGTCGCGGCGACGATCAGCGGCGCAGTCTCGTCGCGCAGGATCTCCCACAGAGCCTTGTCGATCGCGCGGAAGTAGCGTGCGATCTCTTCCGGCTGAGAGCTCAAGAACTTGCCCTGCCCGTGGTAGACGGGGACATGGCCGCTTTGTGCGCTCGACGAGCGCACTCCCGAGTGGTGCTCCACCTTCACGCCGTGGTCGTTCCCGTTCGATTCCGCCAATGACTGCGGCATGTTCGAGAGGTTGACGGGTTCGAGGCCCATCGCGCTGCCTTTGAAGAAGCTCGCGCGGCCCAGCGACAGGTTGAGCAGGAAATAACGCTGGTTCGACTGGAGGAACCGCAACACCGGACGCACGTGGAACGAATCGGCGACCACCATCAAGTGCTCGAGATCGAGCGGAAGTCGGTAGTACGCCAGGAAACCGCTCGAACGGAAGAGTGCGAGACCCTGGAGTTGTTGCTCCCAGAAGCCGGGTTCGTCGAGCGCGGTGACGGGCGCCAGCAGGTCGTCGACTTGCGCATGCGAGTACTCGGCCGTGAGCAGCTTGTGCGCTTCACGCACGTGACCGGCGAACTTCGCGCGGTCTTCCGGCGATCCGCCGCGCCTTGTCGGCATGTAGATCGAAATGCAGGGAGCGCTTTCGTGCGCGATCACGGAACGCAACTCGTCGACGGTCAGGGCTTGCACTGGGAACCTCGTGTTGGGGTGGATGCGGAATGATAGCGACGCGGCCAGGCCGCAATCCGTGCTCCGCTCCGCAGTGCTCGCTCGGCCCTGCGATCGCGGGCTCGGAGCGGAAGAAATGCCGGGAAAACGCACTTACGAAGGGTGCTCCGATCGCCCAAGAGCCTCGAGTTGCGCGGATCAGGGCGGTCTCGCTCTCTCTCCGTCCCTGAGTTCAGCGCGTGGGGCTCCGACTCCCTCAGTCGGGGCCCCTATTCTTTGGGCCTGATCTCCCCCTGGTCAGTCCTGGGTCTGGAGCGCGCGCACCAAGTCGGCGCGCTGGACCGGACCGGATGCGACCAGGCAGCTCGACCCGGGGAACAGGTGAGCGCGCGCGGCGCGTTGCACGTCCTCGCGCGTCACGGCCGCAAACTGCTTCAACAGGCGCTCGAGGTTGTCGGCCGGGAACTTGTGCAGCTCCGCGCTGACCATGTACCCCGCTCGGCGTGACGCGCGCTCGAAGCCCATCGGAAACGAGCCGATCAGGTAGCTCTTGGCGACTTCGAGTTCGTCGACGCCGACGAGCTCGTTCTGGATGCGCCGAATTTCGTCGAGGAAACCGCGCACGGCGGTTTCGACCTGCGCGGGCGAGGTGCCGATGTACGCGCTGAACATGCCGGGCAGGAGTCCGGCGGACGAGTGGATGTTCGCGCTGACCGTGTACGCGAGACCGAGCTCGTCGCGCAGACGACGTGACACACGGTTCGTGAACCCCGGCCCGGTGCCGAGCACGTGGTCCATCACGACGAGCGCCGCGTAGTCGGGATCGTTGCGCGCGATGCCTATGTGACCGAGGTGCACGTGCACTTGCTGACGTTTCGCAGGGAACACGCCGGTACGCGTGGCGCGCGGCGGAAAGCGCGGCGGCGTGGTGGCGATCGGAGTACCCGGGTTCCAGCGCGCGAGCAGCGCATCGGCCGTGCGCGCGACCTCCGCCGGCACGACGTCGCCACAGACGGCGATGATCGCGCGCTTGCCGACCCAGTTCTTCGCGTGGTGCGCACGCAATTCCTTGATGCCGATGCGCTTCACGCTCTCGATCGAGCCGTAGGCCGCGCGGCCGAGCCAGTGATCGCCGTAGATGAGCTTGCGAAAGAGCAACCCGCCTTGCGTGCGCGGCTCGTCCTTCTCGACCTCGAGTCGATCGAGCAAGCGGCGCTTCTGACGGTCGACCTGCAGCTTCGGGTACGCGGGGTCGATGAGTTCCTCAGCGAGCAGTCCGAGCAGGAGCTTCCACTCGGCGTTGACGATCGTGCCCGCGAGGCCGCCCGCGTCGCCGGAGATGTCGCCGCCGGCGGGTTCGAGCAGGTCGGCGATCTGTTCTTCGGTGTGTCGTTTCGTGCCCTGGTCGGCGAGCGCACCGACGAGGTAAGCCGAGCCTTCGAGGCTGGGCGCGTCGAACGCGGGCCCCCCCCGGATGTGCGCGTAGATGGCGCACACAGGCGCGCTCGGGCGGTGCGAGACGAGCAACACCGCTCCGCAGGCGAGCTCGAAGCGCTCGATCGGGAGGTGCAGTTTCGGAACGGGACGCGTCTGGGCGGCGGTGGTCACGCTCATTTCTCGCTTGCTCGTCGCACGGTGATGGCCGCGCGCGCCTTGGGCCCGCTCGAGCGAAGCTTGGGTTTGTTCGAGCGATCCTTGGGATTGCGCGGCTTCGTCGAACGCACCGTGACGCGCGCGGCCGATTTGGCCTTGGGCTTGCGCGATTTCGCGCGCTTCGCAGCGGTTCCGGAGTCTGTCGGCTTGGTCGTGCGCGGCAGCGACCAACCCACGACGCGCCGCTCGGGTACGAGAAACTTGCGCGCGCACTCGCGCATCGTCTTCGCGTCCGTCGATTGGATGCGTTCGATCGTGTGCAGCGCGAGATGCCAGTCCGCGTCGACCGCGAACTCGCCGATCTCCTCGGCCAGGTCCGTGACGGTCTCGCTGTCGTACGCTTCGCCGGCGGTCAGCATCTTCTTGGCGCGTGCGAGCTGCGGCGCGGGCACCACCTCGTCGCGCATGCGCGCGATCTCGACGTCGATCGCCTTCTCGAGCTGGGCCGGCGTCGTGCCTTGCGCGCACTCGGCGAAGATCCAGAACGCGCCTTGTTCGACGCGCGCATCGTTCTGGGTCGAGACGCTGGTCGCGAGACCTTGCTCGAGCACGATGCGCCGGTGCAAACGCGACATGCGGCCGCCCGACAGCAGCGTCGACACGAGGTCGAGCGCGTAATCCTCGTCCGTTCCGACGGCAGCAGTCGGCCAACCCATGCACATGCGCTTGCCGTTGTCGGGCCAGCTCATCGTCAGGCGCTGTTCGCCCTTGGGCTCCTCGGGAGCAGGCCTCCATGTGTCGGCGCTCGCGTACGGAACGCCGGCGGGAATGCTGCCGAAGTGCTGGTCGACGAGCGCGAACGCTTCCTCGCGATCGACCTCGCCGCACACGATGACCGTGGCATTGCCCGGGTGGTAGAAGCGCGCGTAGTAGTCGCGCATGTCGGCGACGCCCAGGCTTTGCAGTGTGTCGGGGTATCCGATCACGGGCCGACGGTACGGATGGCGCGGGAAAAGCGCACCCTGCACGAGCTCCGTCAACGATCGCCACGGATCGTCGAGGCCCATCGACAGCTCCTCGAGCACGACCTTCTTCTCCGCTTCGTACTCGGTCGGATCGAGCAGCAACCCGCGCATGCGGTCGGCTTCGATCTCGAGCGCCTTCTCCCAGCGGTCGCTCGCGAGCTCGAACCAGTAAGCCGTGTGGTCCGCCGACGTGAACGCGTTGTTGTTGCCGCCGAGCTGCGTCGTGATGCGGTCGATCTCGCCCTTCGCGAACGAGCGCGAGCCCTTGAACATCATGTGCTCGAGGAAGTGTGAGACGCCCGCTTCGCGCTCGTTCTCGTTGCGGCCGCCGACGCGGTACCACAGCATCACGGCGACGACGGGGTCGAGGTGACGCTCGACGACGAGCACGGTCATGCCGTTGTCGAGCTTGCGCTCTTCGATGCGCGCGCCGGCTTTCGACGCGACGGTCGAGCGCGGAGCTGAGTGCTTCAGGGCCTCGGTCATCGCCTTCCTCCGCGATCGCTGCGCGGCCCCGAAGGTCCACCACTGCGCGGACCACTGCTACGCGGACCGCCACTTCGCGGACCGCCACCACCTGCACCTCCACTACGCGGACCATTCATGCGCGCTCCGCTTTGGCGCGGTGCTCCGGAGCGAGGTCCGCTCGAGCGTGCAGCGCCCGGACGCGCTGCACCCGGGCGAGCAGCTCCCGGACGAGCAGAACCCGGCCGCGAATGACTCGTCCGCGGACCCATCGGACGCCCGAAATCCGAACGCGGGCCGGAGGACGGACCGACAGATCGCTTCGCGCCGCCGTAGGACGCGCCACTTCTCGGTCCAGGTCGTGAACCGCCGGCGCGCGGTCCATCACCGAACGACTTGCGCGGACGATCACCGATTCGCATCGGCATCTCACGCTCGCGACGCGCGCCCGGGACGAGCTTGCCGCCCTTGACGAACTCGCGCGAGTAGCCGCTCTTCTTCGTGAAGCGCTTGCGCGGTCCGGTGCTGGACACGCGCGGGCCGATCTGTGACACGTTCTTGCCGTCGAGCAGCGACACGACCTCGCTGTTCAAGAGCTCGCGCCAGCGACCCGGCTTGAGACCCGCATCGCTCAACGGCCCGATGCGGATGCGCCGCAGGTCGGTGACCTTGTACCCGACGCGCGCGAACACACGGCGGATCTCGCGGTTCACGCCTTCGTGCACCGTCACCGTGAGCTGCGAAGAATCGTGCGTGCGCCGATCGACGAGGATGCGCGCGCCCGCCGTGCGTCCTTCCGACAAGTGCACGCCCTCGCGGATTTTCATGATCGCATCATCCTCGATGCGGCCGCGCACGCGCACGACGTACGTCTTCTCGATGCCGTATCGCGGGTGCATGATGCGGTTCGCGAACTCGCCGTCGTTCGTGATGATGATGAGGCCCTTGCTCTCCTCGTCGAGGCGACCGACGGTGTACACGCGGCCCTTGTACGGGTCGGTGATCAGGTCGACCGCACGCGGCCGCGTTTCGCGCGGCTCGTTGGTGCACACGACGCCGGACGGCTTGTTGAGCACGTAGTAGCGTCGGCGCGCGTCCTTGGGCTTGAGGATGATGCCGTTGATCTCGACCACCTGCTTGTCGGGATCGATCTTCAAGCCGAGCTCGTTGACCGGCACATCGTCGACGGTCACTTTTCCGGCCGCGATCAGCTCGTCGCAGCGACGTCGCGATGCAACGCCGTGGTCGGCGAGGAACTTGTTCAAACGCACGAGCTGCGGCGCGGGCACTCCGCCCTCTGCTTCGGGCGCTTCGCCGTCGAACGCGTCGTCCGCAGCCTCTTCAGCCAGCTTCGGCGTCACTTTGGGCTTGCCCGTCGCGCGCGTAGGTCGCTTCGGTGCATCAGGTCTGCTGGTCGGGCGCATCGGTTTCTTGCGGTTCATCATGAGGTCAAGCTCGGGTCGTCACGCGGATGATGCGCAATGGCCCCCCCGCTGAGGAAATCGTGTGTCTTCCAAGGCTCGCCGGGACGAGCCACGTGTCACCCGGAGACATGTCGATGCGCTTGCGCGGCTCGAGGTCCGCGACAAAGGATCCGCGGCCGCTGACCACCACGTGAATGAGCGCCAAAGAGTGGGTCTCGAACGTCATCGAGCCGTCGATCTCGAACAGGTCCATCGCGAACGAGGGCGCGTCGACGAGTTCAGATCGCCGCACGCCGCGCGCTTCGTCGCGCAGTTCCGCCGAGCACGGACGAGCCTGCTCTCCACCGCACGTGGTCGAAGCCACGGCCGCCTCGACCTGGATGTCTCGCGGCTTGCCGTCGAGGCCGAGACGGTCCCAGTCGTAGAAGCGGTGCGTCGTGTCTGCGTTCTCCTGCACCTCGAGCAGCGTGATGCCGCCACCGAGCGCGTGCACCGTTCCGCCGGGAACGAAGACCGCGTCGCCCTTGCGCGCCGGGTATTCGCGCACGTGATCGAGAACCTCACGACGCGGTGCCGACTTGGTCAGGTGATCGCGCGTCACTCCGTCGCGCAGCCCGAGCCAGATCTTGCTGCCCGGTTGTGCGTCGAGGAGGTACCACGCCTCGCTCTTCCCTTCGCCGAGCGGCCCGCGCGTGCCCGAAGGCGGATGGACCTGGACGCTCAACGGTTCGGAAGCGTCGAGGAACTTGATGAGGAGCGGAAAGCGCCCCTCCGGCGTAGCGCGCGTGCGCCCGAGCAGGGCCGCACCGTGATCGCGGACGAGCGCGCTCAACTGTTGCCCTTTCAAGTTGCCCGACGCGACGACCGACCCGCGGTCCTCGCGATCGACGAGCTCCCACGTCTCACCGATCGGTTGCGACCCCGGCAACGGGATGCCCGGCGTCGTCTCGAGCCGCCGTCCGCCCCAGACCTTCTCGAAGCAGATGCGCTCGAAGCGCAGCGGCTCGCGGAGGATCAAAGTGGCGTCCGATCGGGTCATGGCGACCGGAGAGAGTAGCGAAACCGGGCCCATTCTCCGCCGAACGCGGGGCGGAAACACTCAGGCGCACAGCCCGAAGGTCGTCAGCGTTCGACGTCAACCATCCAGACGCGCGCTCTGCATTGATCGACAAGCGAGAGTCGATGCATGTTCGCGCTGCCGAACCATCCGTACCAGCCAGAGATGCCGGCTCCTCGTGAAAGCCCGACCTCGAATGCACGCTTCTCGCCGTCGGGGGTCACGAGCCAGCCTGTCGTGGGGCTGCTGAGCACGCAGCAATCCGCACCGACTGCTGCAAGCACACGCAGCCCCATCTCGCGCGACAACTCGACGGTCGAGCGGACCCTGCCGGTCATGTCCGTGAACAGCATGCGTGGTTCGCTCGGAGCGACCGGTAGCTTTCCCGCGTCGCTCGGATCCGTCATGCACTTGGTGATGACCAGCGGCTCGACGAGACAACACAAACCGTCAGTCGTGGCGACAGCGTCGCTGATCATGAAACCGGGAAGATCGATGAGTGTGTCGACCTTCGACAGATCCTCGATCGACCGCGCACGCACGAGCTTGCCCAGTTGGATGCAGATCAATCCGCCCGATGCATCTTCCGCGACGAGATCGCCAGGCAACGTGATCGTCTTCCACTGACCATTGTTCGGATCCCTGACCGTGTAGGCAGAGTCGCTCGCTTCACGTTGGAGGAACACGTGCCCTGAACGGGTCTCCACGAAAGCAGCGATGCCGTCCTTGCCGAACCCTGTCGGGACGCTGCGGAGATCCTCGATCCAACTGCGGTCCTTCGCTGAGAAGCGGGACAAAGTGCGCTCGCTCCCGTGCACGATCAGAAGGGTGTCGTTCGCTCCAGTGCCTGCGCGCGCGATCTCCGGCTCTTTCGTGCAGGTCCATTGGCATGTGCACGTGAGCGCCAACGTGTTCACGTTCATCCAAGCGCCGAGTCCGTCGACGATGGCCGCGGCTCTCGAAGCACTGCCGAGCATGCTCTCGACCGCGCCGTTCGGATACCACTTGGCGATCGACGGCTTGTATTCATCCGGCCAATGCATCGCGAGCGGCTTGATGACGCCGTTCCCGGTGTCGATCACGCCGAGCACGGTCTCGTCGCCGACTCGTGCCTCGAGGATCGGTGTCTTTTCGAGCAAGCAGAGTCCACTCAGCGTCCATCCGACGGGCACAGGCAGCGGGCGCAGCTCGCGCCAAGTCCCTTGTTGCAGCTCGTATTGAACGACCTCGTCGCGGGTTGCGTCGATGGCGATCAGCTTGTCAGTGCCGAGGAGGAGGAACGGTGAGGGACCACGAGCTTTCAGATCGATCGGCGTCCGAGACCGCGTGTCGAGCGTAAGTGCGTCACGCACCTCCACCCAGCCAGTTGCCGCGTCAGCTTCGTCGTGGGTGAGAGTCGAAACGTTCCCCGACAAAGACGCCGACAACAGCACGGGGAACTTCGAGTTCGCGATGGCTCGCGCTTCGCCCTTCGAGAAGTCCACACGCATCAGGTCGAAGCCCAATTGAGCGTTGGCCGATCCCAATCTTCGCGATCGGACGCAAGCCCAGGTCGCTGGCCCGACGGGACTCCATTGGGACAACATCGCGCCGTCCCCCCCGATCGAGATCCTGCCCTGCGGTTGGGTCGCGCACGCGCCGAGCGATCCGAGCACGCACGCGAATCCACCCGCCACGGAATCGATGCGCTCGAAGTGGTTCCCCGGCAGCGGCGCGATCGCCACGGACTGTGCGTGCTCGTGGTTGGGCGATTGCGGGTACCAGGGGATAGCCGGGATCACCGAACCATCAGCAACCAAGGCAATCGCAAGCAGGAGGGGACTGAGTATCTCGGGGGCGATCATGCGGAAGTCCAAATAGAACCGAACGGCACTGCTGGTCACCGACACCTGTGTGGATTCCGATCGGAGTCTGGGGACGCTTGCGGCAGCTCCGGAACCTTCGGTTGCGACCGTGGAACGTTCGATGTCGGATCTGGACATGATCCGACATCGCGGGTTAGGCTGGGACCATGAACGTCAGCCTGGGAAAGTACGAAGAGTTCGTCCGAGAGCGCGTCGAATCAGGCCGCTACGGATCTGCATCGGATGTCGTCCGAGCCGGCCTGAGGTTGCTCGAGGAGGACGAACGTTGGAGGGCCGACATCGGGCGGAAGATCGCCGAGGGAGTGGCGGCGGCCAAAGCGGGGAAATTCATCGACGGAGATGAGGCTTTCAGGCAGATCCGGGCTGGATTGGTCAAGCGCAAGAAGAAGCTGTAGTTCAGGCTGAATGCCGCGCTACCGGCTCGCAGAGCCAGCTCTCCTCGACCTCGACGACATCCGGACTTTCATCGCTCACGCAGATGAGCGTGCCGCGGAGAGGATCATGGCCGAGTTCGAAGCGGCCCTACGTGGTCTCGCGGAAAGTCCGGGAAAAGGACACTCGCGAACGGACCTGACCCGCGAATCGGGGATCCTTTTCTGGCCCGTGCGCCATTTCTTGGTCGTGTACCGCTCAGGGACCAACCCTCTCGAAGTGTTGCGGGTCCTGCATGGGAGGAGGAATGTCATGCGAGAGTTGGAGCGCGACTGACTCAGCTGAGGTGGCAAGAGGGGAAGCAGCAACTCTTCAGTTCACAATGTCGCGTACCGATCCGTCGTCGCCACCAGCGCGCGCGATATCCCCGCTTCGAGCGCGCTGTGCCCCGCATCCGGCACGATCACGAGCTCGCTCTCGGGCCACGCCTTGTGCAGGTCCCACGCGCTCATGATCGGGCACACCATGTCGTAGCGACCTTGCACGATCGTCCCGGGGATCTTTTTGATCTTGCCGACGTCGCGGATGAGCTGGTCGTCGACCTCGAAGAAGCCCTTGTTCACGAAGTAGTGCGCTTCGATCCGCGCGAACGCGAGCGTCGTGTCGTCGGCGCCGAACTTCGCGATGAACTCCGGATCGGGGAAAAGGCGAGACGTCGAGCCCTCCCAGATGCTCCACGCGCGCGCGGCCGGCATGTTCACGGCCGGATCCTCCGACGCGAGCCGCTTGTGATAGGCCTTCAGGTAATCACCGCGCTCCGCCAGCGGAATCGCGGCCTCGTACGGCTCCCACGCGTCCGGATACACCGCGTTCGCACCTGACTGATAGAACCAGTCGATCTCCTTCTTCCGGATCAGGAAGATCCCGCGCAGCACCAACTCCGTCACCTGCGCGGGGTGCTTCTGTGCATACGCGAGCGCGAGCGTGCTGCCCCACGAGCCGCCGAACACCTGCCACTTGTCGATCGACAGCTCCTTGCGCAACCGCTCGATGTCGGCGACCAGATCCCACGTCGTGTTCTCCTCGATCGACGCATACGGCGTGCTCTGCCCGCAACCGCGCTGATCGAACAACACGATGCGATAGAGATCCGGATGGAAGAACCGCCGGTACGCCGGCACCGATCCACCACCCGGGCCGCCGTGCAGGAACACGACCGGCTTGCCCTGCGGGTTGCCGCACTCCTCGAAGTAGAGGTCGTGCTTCGCGGTGACCTTCAATCGCCCCGTTCGATAGGGCTGAAGAGGCGGGTAGAGCCACGTCTGCGGATCGCGTTGAGGTCTCGACATGGCCGCAGCATACGCGGCGTTCACCGGGCTCGAACGCACCACGTTTTTCGTGTCTTCGTGCAAGGTTCTGCCGGGTCCGACGCTGTCTACAAGGGCGCACGTCACAACGAGTAAGAGTTGCCTCCGCCCCTTCCCCCATCACCCGTTCCATGCACAATTCACCAACTGCACGCGAAACTCCATTCCGTGCATTCGTTACGAGGCAGGTCATGTTGCAACACACCCCCAATTCCCCGTCCAACTCCAACGGATCCCACGCGACTTCGCCGCCCACGACGACTCGCGATTCGATCCTCGACGCAGCCGGCGTCCTGCTCGGTCGATTCGGCTACCACAAGACGACGATGGACGATCTGGCCCGCGAAGCCGGTGTCGCCCGTCGCACGCTCTACCTGCACTTCCGCAGCAAGGACGAGATCTTCCTCGAGCGCATCGATCGCGTCGTCGAGCGCTTGATGGCCGAGCTGCGCACCATCGCGAGCGGACCCGGCTCAGCCGAGGAACGCCTGCGGCGCATGATCATCGAGCGCGTCCTCTACCGCTTCGACACCGTCCGCGGCTACGTGCAGAGCCTCGACGAGATCTTCCAGGCCCTGCGCCAGCCCTACCTCCAGCGCCGCGAAGGGTACTTCCTGTCGGAATCGTCCTTGTTCGCACGCGTCCTCGAAGAGGGTGCCCGCGCCGGCGAGCTCAACGTCGACGACGCCCAGGAAACGGCCCGCGCCTTCATCGCCGCCACGAGCGGTCTGATCCCCTACTCGCTCTCGCCCAAGGAGCTCGGCTCCCGCCGCGACATCGAGCGCACCACCCTGCGCATCGCCGACTTGATGGTCGGGGGTCTGCGCAAGCCCGGAACGCGCTCGGGAATCTGAAATCTGAGTTCGGCTGCGAGAAGTCGGAAGAAAGTGCGTACGTCTCGCCGAGCAATCACGTTCTAGCTCAGCGTGTGTCTTCCGCCCCCCCCAGCCCGACTAGGGCGACCCGAAGGGTGACGGAACAAGTTCTGACCGGGATCCATGGATCGATGGCTCGGGCCCCCCTCACGAGGGGCGCCGGGCCGCGGTTACGAGAGAGAGCCGAGAGAGAGCCGGCGATCCCAGTCAGTGCAGATCGGAACCGGGCGTAGTTCTCGCATTGGAGTCGTCGCTGCCGTCAGGAGAGGGTCGGCAGCGAAGTGACTCCGGGAGGGCTGCGCCCGGGGCCTTTTTCGCGCGGGTGAGGGTGCGACGCTGCACGCTGTGTCTCGACTCGGTCAGGACGCGTCAGGGCGTTCGCGACAAGAGCCGCTTCGCTTCCGCACGAGCGGTCGCATGAGCCGCGCCTCCGGCGATCATGTCGGCGACCTCTTCGACGCGCGCATCGCCGCTGATCTCGGCCACCTCGGTCGAAGTGCGCCCGCCGGCGACGGCCTTCGAAACCTTGAAGTGACGGTGGGCCAACGCGGCGATCGCCGGCAAGTGCGTGACGCACAGGATCTGATGGCGCTCGGCGAGCGTGCGCAGGTGCGCGCCTACCTTCGGCCCCAGGCGCCCTCCGACGCCCGAGTCGATCTCGTCAAATACGAGGGTGGGAATCGTCTGCTTCACCGCGAGTGCGGAACGCAGTGCGAGCATGATCCGCGCGGTCTCGCCGCCGGAAGCGACCAGCCGCAGCGGTTGCATGTCCTCGCCCGGGTTCGCAGCCAGCATGAACTCGATCGCGTCCGCTCCGTCGGGTCCGAAGCGACGTTCGTCGACGCCGACGATGAGCTTCGCCGGATCGGCGTTGGGTGAGATCGACACGACCGGCACGCGCGCCTCGATGCGGACACCGAACGTGGCCCGTTCCAGGCCCAAATCGGCGAGGCTCGACTGCACGGCCTTCTGCAGCTTCGACACGCACGCGCGGCGTTTGCGCGTGAGATCGGTCGCGGCCTTCTCGACGTCGTCGCGCGCGGAGGACCTGGCTTGCACGAGCCTCTCGAGGTCGTGCTCCTCGGTGTCGAGCGCAGCCAGCTCGGTTTCGATCGCGCCCCGGCGCGCCGACAAACCGGCTGCATCCGTGCGGTATTTTTTCTGCAGGGTTTCGATCTCGAAGAGCCGGCTTTCGACCTGCTCGAGACGTTCGGGCGAGGGTTCGACACGCGCCAGGAACGCTTCCAATCCGGCCGCGGCCTCGTCGAAGTGCACGAGGGACTGACGCAGCTCGTCCGCGTGCCTCGACAGCTCTGGCACGCGCTCTTCCCAGTGCTCGAGCACGCGCAAGGCACGACGCACCGTCTGACCAGCGCTGCCGTCGATCGCACCGCCGCCGGCCTCGCCGGCGATCTCACCCAGCGCCCCGCCGACTTCGCGCGCGAGGTCGTTGGCGTAGCGCAGCCGCGCGCGTTCGCGTTGCAGCTCGTCGTGTTCGTCCGCGCCGACGCGCGCAGCACCGAGCTCGCGTGCCTGGTGGCGCAAGAGGTCGGCGCGCTCACGCCGCTCGCGGGCCGCGCGCTCGAACTCGGCCAGCTCCGTGGAGAGCTTCGACCAACTCGCACGCGCAACCTGATAGCGGTCGAAGGCCGCATCGTTGCCGCCGAACGCGTCGAGCAAGCGCGTCTGCTCCGCCGGGTCGAGCAGCCGCTGGTGCTCGTTCTGACCGTGGATCTCGACCAGCTTGCTCGCGAGGTCCTTGAGCAGGCGCTGCGTCACCGGCCGATGGTTGACCCACGCGCGCGTCTTGCCCTCGGACGACAGCGTGCGCGCGAGGATGAGCTCACGCTCGTCGTCGTCCCCGATCTGTGCCCAATCATCCGCCACCGCGGGCAGGTTCTCGGCCAGGAACGCGCGCACGTCCGGCGCGCCCGCCAGATCCTTCGAGAGCACGAAGCGACCTTCGACGCGCGCCTCGTCCGCGCCCTTGCGCACCGAGGCACCCCGCGAGCGCTCGCCGAGGAGCAGCTCCAACGCCCCGATCAGGAGGCTCTTGCCCGCCCCCGTTTCACCCGTGATGACGTCCAGCCCTGGTCCGAACGCGAGCGTCGCGCGCTGGAACAGGGCCAGGTTCTCGATGACGAGCTCGGACAGCATCCAGGATGAAGATCGCACGAGCCCGCCGCGGGTTGCAATGCGAGTGCGCGCCGTCGTGTCCGCGCACCACAACCCCTTTCAAGGACGCGAGTTCCACTCCGGCGCAACAAGCGTCCTGCGACCGGAATGCGCAACGGGCCGGCTCCGATGGGGTCCCGGCCCGGCTGCCCGCCGTCGATCAGAAGTTCGGGAAGTTGGCGTGGATGAAGTCCTGCAAGCGCTGTTGGACCGCGTCGTAGGGCGCCGGAGTGATGACCCAACTGAACGTGTGGTTCCTCGAATCGGTCGCGTCGCGGAAGATCGTCAACGTGGACGTCGGCAGGTCGGGCACGACGGCGAATTCGTCGCACAAGTGACCGGCGCCCAGGGCGGAGAGATCGAGCAGGAGCTGGTGCGCCACGTTCGGTCCGAGGTACGCGATCTCGGACTTGGACGGCAAACCGAACTGGCTCGTCGAGGAGACGCGGGTCGTCCCGTCGTTGTAGACGACCAAGCTGGTGTCGATCGGGCCCGCGATCGTGCTGCCGTTGACGTCGTACAGCACGAGAGGCTCGTGCTGAATCGTGTTGGGACACGTCGCCGGCGCGGGTGCGGGTGCCGCGGCGAAGAGGAAGGGAAGTGCAGCGAGTGTGATTGCGAGATGCGTGCGAACCATGGGGTACTCCTGGAAGTGGCCGGTCCGCTTCCAAGGATCCCGTCGAAGAGCTCGAGTCACCACTGCGGCGGGTAAGTCGCCCGTACCCTGCCTGCGAAGGGTGCACTCGCTGCGTGGCGCAACGAGACTGCCACATCGCGCGCACTACGCCGTGAGGCCGGTCCTGCGGGAGGTGCCTGACCGGATCGCCGGTATTTCCGGCGATCGATCCCTCCCGCCGCCCGCCCGCTCAGCGCGGCGTGTCGGTCTCGTCGGGAGTATCGCGGTCGGGCTCTTCGTCGACGCACCACTGACGCAGGCGTGCCAGCTCGATCGTCGCCGCCTCAGGCGACGGAGCCTCGAGCGCTTGGTCGAGCTCGAGACGCGCGAGGCGCCAAGCGCCCTCGCTCATCAGGTCGATCGCGCGCGCAGCATGGATGACGGTCGCTTCCGTGATGGGATCGCTCAGCGGCACCGCTTCCACGATCTCGATCCACGGCAGATCGAGGAACACTTCGCGCACGACGCCGGTCAGCTCGAAGCGCGCATAGGTCTTCGCGCCGTCGAGCGCGCGCGCGGCTGCGCTGCCCTTGCGCACGAACACGCGCACCTGCGGCTCGTCGAAATCGGCCTTCACCCACGGAAACTGCTCGTCGGCCCATCCCTGGAGAGCATCGAATTGTCCGGTGCCAAAGCGCGTCAGGTACGGGTTCCAGTCCGACGGATGCGATTCCACCTGCACGTGCACGCTCACGTTGCGGCCGAGCCAGCGGCAAGGACGGTCGACGACGGAGTGCCAGGCGAGCAACGGCACTGCTTCCGGCGTCGGCGCTTCGACGCGACGCGCGGCGGCGGGCACGGGCAAGAGTGCGGCGGTTCCCCCTCCGCCCAGCATCAACATCACGGCCAGGGTTCTCATGATCAGACCCGTGCAGTATCGGCGCGATCCGGCGGACGCTGGAGCCCGCGTCAGAGGCCTGTCCCGCGGCGCGTCAGAGACGCTTCCAGCCGCGCGTAGAGATGCTTCCCGCCCCGCGTCAGAGACGCTGCCCCGCGACGAAAACCCCCTCGATTTCGAGCGCTTTCCCGCGCAGGACCAGGAAGTCGGCGACGAGCCCCGCTCGCAACGCACCCAGCTCGTTCTCCAGGCCGAGCGCGCGGGCCGGCGTCTCGCTCGCCATCGCCAGCGCATCGGTCAAGCCGACGACGCCGCGCTGCGTGAGCCGGCGCACCATCTCGAGCTGGCTCATCGCGGACCCGGCGAGCCTCGGCGATCCGCCGACATCGCTCGGCGGATAGTACGCCGTGCCTTCGCGCACGAGGTGCTCGCGGCCGTGCGAGTGGAACACGTCGCAACCGGTTCCGGCACCGCTCAACGCGTCGCTCACGAGACACAGTCCGCGCGGCGAACGCGCACGCAACGCCAGCTCGAACGCTTCCGCTCCGACGTGCGTGAGGTCGCCGATGATCTCGGCGTAGAGCGCCGCGTCGGTGAGCGCGAAGCCGGCCAGACCCAGCTCGCGGTGGTGCAGCGCCGGCATCGCGTTGAACAAGTGCGTCGCGCCGCACGCACCGGAGTGCGCGGCGTTGCGCGCCTGCGCCGCGGTCGCGCGACTGTGGCCGAGCGACGGACGGATGCCGCTCTGCACGAGCTCCTCGATCAGCGCCGCACTTCCCGCGAGCTCGGGCGCGATCGTCATCGTGCGGATGCCGTGACCGTCGCCGCTCGACGATCCGAGGATCGCCCTCAACGCGTCGCGCGACGGTTCGCACAGGTCGTGCGCAGGCAGAGCTCCGGCAGAGAGCGGGTTGACGAACGGACCCTCGAGGTGAAGTCCGACGATGCGCGCGCCGCAGCCTTGGCCCAACTGCGCGACGTCCTTGTGCAACGCGGAGCATTGCTCGCCGAGCACGGCCGGTGCTGCGGGGAACAGCGTCGGCTGGAAGGCGGTCGTGCCCGCGCGCGCGAGCTCGAGCGCCATGCCGGCGACGTCCTCGAGCGGATCGAACCCACCGAAACCGTGCACGTGCAGATCGACGAATCCGGGCACGACGATCGGCAGGTTGTCTCCGCCGATCTCGCCCTCGGTCTCGACAAGCGTGATCCGGCCGGCATCCCACGCGAGCGTGCCCGTGAGCAGCTTGCCGTCGACGAAGAGGCGCCCGCGGATCCGATTCATCGTGCGCGTTGTCGCATGGAACCCGTCTGCGGTCCACCGAGCCCATTTCCATATCGCCCAGGTCCGTCGAATCGAAACGCGCTCATCGAGAGGACGCCGTAGGTCAGGCTGCTGTGCAGCAGCCGCCCCCTCGCGCCCGCGCCGGCGGCCCCGAGTGCGACGAGCAAGGGCAGGAAGTGCTCTTCCGTCGGGTGGTTCTCGGCTGCGAAGGGTGCGCGAGCGCGGTAGTCGACGAGGGCTTCTTCGTCGCCGCGTGTGACGGCGTCGGTGAGCCACTCGTCGAAGCGCGTCACCCACTCCGGTGCGGTGGAACCCGGCGTACCGAGCGCGCCCAGGTCGTGCGTCGCGCTGCCGCTGCCCATCACGAGCACGTCGTCGCCGACGATCGCACCGAGCGCACGGCCCAGTTGCAGGTGGTGCGTTGTGCCACGCTCGGGTTGCAACGAGACCTGCACGACGGGCACGTCGGCGCGCGGCCAAGCGAGCGCGAGCGGAACCCATGCGCCGTGGTCGAGACCGCGCTCGATCGCGCGCGCAGGGAGATCGCGCTCGTGCAGACCCTTCACGATGTCCGCGGCCAGCTTCGGATCGCCGGCTGCCGGGTACTCGAAGCGCTGCAGATCGGGCGAGAACCCGCCGAAGTCGTGGATCGTGCGCGGCGTGCGCGAAGCATCGACCGCGACGTCGCGCGTCGTCCAGTGCGCGGATGCGACCACGATGGCACGCGGACGCGGGACGATCGCCGCGAGCCCCGACAAGAACGCGCGCGCCGGCACGTCGGCGAAGAGCAGATCGGGCGCTCCGTGCGAGAGGAAGAGCGAGGTCATGGTCAGTGCGTCAGCGCGCTCCAGCCTGCGCGATCCCGCGGTCGAGCGCGAGCTTGCCCCCGCCCATCACGATCAACGCGAGTGCAATGCCGATCACGAGCAGGTGGTACTCGTAGCCTTCGGCATGTTGCTGCCCGAACCAGTCCATGAAGAAGCCGTTCTTCGCGTGCACGGTCGTGATCGCGCCCACCATCAGCCCCACGAAGCCGAGCGCGACGACGCGCGTGCCGAGCCCGAGGATCAGGAGCAACGGACCGAAGAACTCCGTGCAGATGACGAACAGGACGACGACGGCGGGCAGGCCCATCTTCGTCATGCCGTCCATCGTGCCCGAGAAACCGTAGCCTCCGAACCAACCCAGCATCTTCTGCGCGCCGTGCGGGAACATGACGAGTGCCAGGGTGAGGCGCAGGAGCAGCGGACCCACCGAGGTCGAGGTGGCGAAGACGCGCTCGCGAACGAGGCTCTTGGAACGATGCGGTGAAACGCCGGCGTACGAGATGACTTGTGTGGACACGTGAGGTTCCTTTCGAGGATGGATCGGACGAGGTCGAAGACGGCAATCAGCCGCCGTGGATGCGTTCGAGGAGGCGGATGAGGGTCTTGATCTCCGTCCCCGAAAGTGGGTCGAGGCACTTGTCGTCGAGCCGGTCGAACGGCGCGTCGAGGCGCGCGAGGAGCTCGCGACCGGATCGCGTGATCCGGCAGTCGACACGGCGGCGGTCCTCGGTGGACCGCTCGCGCTTCACGAGCTTCTTGCGCTCGAGCCGGTCGATGAGCCGCGTGATGCCCGGCGTGCGCTGGATCATGCGCTCCGCGATGTCGAGCGTAGGCAAACCGGCCTCACCCGCGCCGCGCAGGATGCGCAGCACGTTGTACTGCTGCATCGTGAGGTCCCCTTCCTTGGCGAGCGCGTCGAGGTAGGGCCATTGGACGGATTCGGCCGCCAGCATCAGCGCGATCAGCGCCTCCTGGCTGTCCGAGCGGAACGGCTTCTCCTGGCGGATGGCGCGCTGGGTGGCGGACGGAGCTGACGTCTTCATGCCGGATAGTTTGCATGACAATAGTTGACGTGTCAATCATTATTCCGAACCAGGCCGAGAGGAGGGTTCAGAGCGCCAGGGTCTGCAGCGGGCGGCGGCCGGGGGGACGAGCCTCAGCCCCGCGTGACGTACACGATCGCGGAGGATCCGTACGTGCGCACGTCGGATCGGAGTCCCTTGCCGAAGCGCATCGTCTCGCTGGCGCGCGTGGCGACGTGCAGGACCAGGCTCGCTTCGGCCTCGAGCGCAGACTCGAACAACGTGCGCACGGCCGCGAGCACCTTCGCGCGCTCGAGCGGATCGTCGATCGAAGGATAGGGCGGATCGAGGAACGCGAGGGACCAGCGCGCGTCGGGCTCGTCCTTCTCGTGCCAAGCGCGCGGGTCGAGCGCGTCGGCGCGGATCACGCGCACGCGATCCTTCAGGCCGAGTTCCTCGACGTTGGACTTCAGCGTCGCGAGCGCGCGTGCACCGCGCTCGACGCAGCGCACCGTTCGCGCGCCGCGGCTGGCGCACTCGAGTCCCAAGGCCCCGCTGCCGGCGAACAGGTCGAGCACGCTCGCGCCCTCGACGCTCTCCCCCAGCGTGGAAAACACCGCCTCGCGCACCCGGTCGAGCATGGGTCGCGTCCCGTCCCCGGGCGGCGCTTCGATGCGCCGACCGCGCAGTTCTCCGGCGATGATGCGCACGCGGGAAGGCTACGAAATCGCGGCAGCGCAGCGGGAGCCCTGGGATGAAATCGCGCCAGCGCAGCGGGAGCTCAGCCCCATGGATCGTTAGAATCCCCTTCGTCCCATGCCTCGTTTGCACGTCAACATCGATCACGTCGCCACGCTGCGCCAAGCGCGCCGCGAGCGCTTTCCCGATCCCGTCGACTGGGCCCTGCGTGCCGAGCGCGCGGGTGCTTCGGGCATCACAGCGCACTTGCGCAAGGATCGCCGCCACATCCAGGACGCCGACGTGCGCGAGCTGCGCAAGCGCATCGCCACGCGCCTCAACCTCGAGATGAGCTTGGATGCGGAGATGTCGGGGCTCGCGCTGCGGTCGGGCGCGGATGCGGTGTGCATCGTGCCCGAGAACCGCGCCGAGGTGACGACCGAAGGCGGGCTCGACGCGGTGTCCGAGCGCAAGCGGCTCGCCGCGATCGTGCCGAAGCTCACGCACAAGGGTGCCGAGGTCAGCTTGTTCGTCGCACCTGACCGCGACCAGATCCAGGCAGCTTCGGACGCGGGCGCTGCGTTCGTCGAGCTGCACACCGGCACGTACGCGCGCGCGAAGGGCGCGGGGCGGCGACGCGAGCTGGAACGCTTGCGCGCCGCTGCGATCTTCGCGCACGAGCTCGGCTTGCGCGTGAACGCCGGTCACGGTCTCGACTACGACAACGTCGAGCCGATCGCGGCGCTGCCGTGGGTCGAGGAGCTCAACATCGGCTTCGCGATCGTCGCGCGCTCCGTATTCACGGGCGTCGACGAAGCGGTGCGCACGATGGCGCATCTCGTGACGTCCACGCGCGCGACCGTGCCGCAGACGCGCGCGCGCCGAGCGGTGCTGCTGCCGGAGAAGAGCGTCAGGCTGCCGCGGAAGCGGGCGCTCAACGAACGAGCGGCGGCGAACAAGAAGTCGGCGGCGAGCAAGAAACCGACTGCGAGCAGGAAGCCAAGGCAGAGCCACAAGCCGACACGGAGGAAGGCGTCATGATCGTCCCGCACGCACGTTGTCCCTTCCAAGGCAGCTTCGTCGCCATCCCCACACCGTTCCGTCACGGCGAGATCGACTGGGGTGCGCTGCGCACGATCCTCGAGTTCCACGCCGCGCGCCGCACCGACGGCATCGTGGTGTGCGGCACGACCGGCGAGAGTGCCACGCTCTCCGACGCGGAGCGGCGCGCGCTGATCGAAACGACAGTCGGGCTCGTGAAAGGCCGCATGCCCGTGATCGCTGGCGTCGGCACGAACTGCACGCGCACGACGGTCGAGCACGCGGTGTTCGCGACCCAAGCGGGCGTCGACGGCCTGCTCGTCGTCACGCCCTACTACAACCGGCCGAGCCCGCGCGGGCTCGTGTTGCACTTCAGCGCCGTGGCCGAGGCGACGACGACGCCGATCGTGCTCTACAACGTGCCTTCGCGCACGGGCGTCGACCTGCAACCCGAGACCGCGCTCGAGATCGGCAAGCGTTTCGAGCACGTCGTCGCGGTCAAGGAGGCGTTGCCTTCGACGGAGCGCGTGAAGCGGTTGGTGCGCGAGACACCTCTCGCGGTGTTGTGCGGCGACGATGGTTCGATCGCGGACTTCGTGAGCCTCGGCGCGATCGGCGTGATCGGGGTCGTCAACAACCTGGTGCCCACCGCGATCGCGGACCTCGTGCGCGACGCAGGCTCGGCGCAGGGTTCGGTGAACGCGGCCAACATCGTCGAGCGCATCCGTCCGCTCATCCGCGACCTGTTCATCGAGACCAACCCGGTGCCGGTGAAGGCGGCACTCGCGATGATGATGCCGAGCGTCAGCGACGAAGTGCGTCTGCCGCTGGCACCGCTCACCGACGCGAACCGCCGGCAGTTGAGGCAGACGATGTCGGCGTGTGGTTTGTTGTGATGCCCGCTTTCGCCGATCATCGAGCTCGCGGGGGGCATCGAGCTCGAGCGTGACGACGCTGACGACGAAGAACTCGTCCCGACTGAAGCGATGGGCTCAGGCTGCGACGACGCCGCAGGTGGAAGCGCAGCGCCAGCACGATTCCGCGCACGCGGCCAAGACCTCGTCGACCGCTCCCGTCTGGCAGGCGCGAGCACAATCGATGCACAGCGTTGTACATGCTGCTTCGAGATCCGGGGTGGCCCGCGAACGAGTCAGCATCGCGTCGCTGTGCCGCCAAGCAGCGTCAGCGCACTCGAGCATCAGTTGAATCCGTTGGGTCTCGGCGATTTTTCCGCCCTTGTTCAGGCAGTGGCTCACCGCATTCAGGCACGCGGTCTGAGTCTCCAAGCAAATACGGAGGCAGTCTTGAATGTCAGCAACAGAGTGTGCGCGCATTGGAATCCTTTCACGGCCCCCCTCGGCCATCGAACCCACTGACCGCACCGCAACTCGCGCGCCTGCAGCAACCCTGCGCCCTACGAGCAGAGCAACAACGAGAGTTCGCGCCGAGACTTGGTGACCAACGGGTTGGTCTCGCCCAGCGTTTCGAAAGCCTGGAGCAGCGCTTTGCGCGGCTCGCCGTCGTCGAACTTGAGGTCGCGCCGCGCCGCCGAGAGCAGCATCTCGAGGCCCTCTTCCGTCTGCTGCTCGGCGATCAGCGCGCGGCCGAGCGCGATGCGTGCGCCCACGTCGTCAGGGTTTGCTTCCACGGCTCTCTTCAGCGGCGAGGTGTCGACGCGACTCTCGGCGAGCTCGATCAAGCGTCGCGCAGCTTGCGCGGGTTCCGACTCCAACGCGTCCGGCGGCAGGGTCGCGAAGATGCGCTGTCCCTCCTCCGTCATCCCTGCCGCGAGCAGCATGCGTGCGAGGTGAGCGCGCACGTCGTTGCGCTGCGGCGACTTCGTCAAGAGCTGGCGCAAAGCCTCGATCGCCGTGCGCGCGTCGTCCCCTTTCTCGAACGCGAGCGCGTCGGCGAGCTCGTCCTTCAGCGCGTCGGGAACATGCTTCGCGATCAGCTCGCGGATCTTGGACTCCGGCTGCGCACCGACGAAGCCGTCGACGATCTTGCCGCCGACGAGGAGCACGACCGTGGGCACGCTCTGGACCCCGAATGCGTCGGCGAGCTGCGCGTTCTGGTCGATGTCAACCTTGGCCAGCACGATCCGTCCGCCAAGTTCGTTCGCGACCTTTTCGAGCGTCGGCGAAAGCGTGCGACACGGACCGCACCACGTGGCCCAAAAGTCGAGCAGGACCGGGGTCTTGACCGAGCGCTCGATGACCTCTTTTTGAAAGGTCGCGGTCGTGACGTCGAGGACGGTCGGGGCGGGCTGGGCGCTGCTCATCAGGGTGTCGCTCTGCATCCGGCCATCCTAGGACGGCTTGCAACGGGTTGGACAAGGAGGCGCGAAGGTCGCGTGAGCACCACCGATTCACCGGCTGCGGTTGACCCATTCGGCCGCCCCGCCGAGAGTGTGCGGGTGGGCTTCGAACACGTCGATCGCGGACAGGTGGACCACGAGGCCCTCAATAGCGGGCACGTGTACCGCGATCGCGTGGCTCCGGCCGATGCGGGACGAACGGTCCTCGAGTACCACGCGGGGCGGTTTCCGCACTCGGATGCCGAGGAGTGGCGGCGGTCGATCGAGGGCGGACGGGTGCTCGTCAACGGGCATGCAACGAAAGCTTCGGAGAGGTTGAGCGCCGGCGACGAGTTGGAGTTCCACCGGCCGCCGTGGGAGGAGCCGGAAGCGCCGCTCGAGTTCGCAGTCGTGCACGAGGACGAGCACGTGTTGGTGGTCGCGAAGCCGGCGGGGTTGCAGGTGTTGCCGGCGGGTCCCTTCCTGGAGCGGACGCTGTTGAACCTCGTGCGCGCGAGCGACCCATCTCGAGCGGAGAGCGCTCCAGTCCATCGCCTTGGCCGAGGCACGTCGGGGCTCGTGTTGTTCGGCAAGACGAGCGCCGCACGCGCTTCGTTGTCGGCACAGTTCCGTGCCTGCACGCCGCGCAAGACGTACTTCGCGGTCGTCACCGGCTGCTCGCTGCCCGATTCGTTCGTCGCGCGCCAGCCGATCGGACGAGTGGCTCACGGACCGATGCAAATCTGGGTCGCAATGGAATCGGGCAAGCCGTCGGAGACGCGCGTGCGCGTGTTGCGACGCGACGCCCGACGGGATTGCACGCTCGTGGTCGCGCAGCCGATCACGGGCCGACCGGATCAGATTCGCATCCACCTCGCGGCGAGCGGTGCGCCTCTCGTCGGCGATCCCTTGTTCGGCGTCGGCGGCGTTGCGATCGGCGACGCTCGACCCGGCGAGGGCGGATATCGACTGCACGCGACGGCGCTGCGGTTCGAGCACCCGCACACGTGCAGGCCGATGCGCGTGCGCTCGATGCCGCATTGGGAACTCGACGACGTGGGTCGGACGGGTCCGCACTGAGACGCGTGCGCCGTTCGCACGAACGGTGATCCGCCCCACTCCGGGGCTGGCCGTCATTGCGGCACCCTCACGGCTAGAATGGCAGTCGGGGTGCGTCTCAAGTGCACCTCGCAGCGTCCAAGTCCGGATCCCGCTGCCCCTTACAGCGGCACTCTGCTTGCTTTGGGAACGTCCCATGGCCGACCAATACACCCGCAAATCTCAAGAAGCCCTCGCCAACGCCCAGTCCGCTGCGCAAGCGGCCGGCAACCCCGAGGTGACCCCCGCGCACCTCGCGGTCGCGCTGCTCTCCGAGCCGGAGGGCGTGATGTCATCCCTGCTCGCCAAGCTCGACGTCGACGCGCGCGTGCTCGCGACCGAGCTCTCCCAGCGCATCGAGAAGTTGCCGCGCACGAGCGGCGGACAGGTCTCGATGTCGCGCGCGCTCGCCGAAGTGCTGCAGGACGCGAACGCGACCGCGCGCAAGTTGGGCGACACGTTCACGTCGACCGAGCACTTGTTCCTCGCGCTGACGCGCAAGGGCGGGCCCGAAGTCCAAGGTCTGTTCGCCGCGCGCAACGTGCGTCCCGAGCGCGTCGAGGCCGCGATGAACGAAGTGCGCGGCACCAAGAAGGTCACCAGCGAGAATCCCGAGTCGACCTTCGAGGCGCTGGAGAAGTACGCGCGCGACCTGACCGCGGACGCTGCGGCCGGCAAGCTCGATCCGGTGATCGGACGCGACGCGGAGATCCGTCGCGTGATGCAAGTGCTCACGCGGCGGCGCAAGAACAACCCCGTGCTCATCGGCGATCCCGGCGTCGGCAAAACTGCCATCGTCGAAGGCCTCGCGAACCGCATCGTCGCGGGTGACGTGCCCGAAGGCTTGAAGGGCCGGCGCGTCATGTCGCTCGACCTGGCCGGGCTCCTGGCCGGAGCGAAGTACCGCGGCGAGTTCGAAGAGCGCCTCAAGGCCGTGCTCAACGAGATCGCCGAGGCGAAGGGCGACATCATCCTCTTCATCGACGAGCTGCACACGCTCGTCGGCGCAGGCGGAGCGGAAGGTGCCGTCGACGCGGCCAACATGCTCAAGCCGGCGCTCGCGCGCGGCGAGCTGCACTGCATCGGCGCAACGACGCTCGATGAATACCGCAAGTACATCGAGAAAGACGCCGCGCTCGAACGGCGCTTCCTCCCCGTCCTCGTCGACGAACCGAGCGTCGAGGACACGATCGCGATCCTGCGCGGGTTGAAGGAGCGCTACGAAGTGCACCACGGCGTGCGCATCCTCGACGAAGCGCTCGTCGCTGCCGCTCGGCTCGCGGATCGCCACATCACCGACCGTTTCATGCCCGACAAAGCGATCGACTGTGTCGACGAAGCCGCCGCGCAACTCCGGTCCGCCATCGATTCACTGCCGCCCGAGCTCGACACGATCGAGCGCAAGACGCGTCAGCTCGAGATCGAACGCACCGCTCTCGCCAAGGAACCCGGTCGCGAAACGAAGCGCCGTCTCGAGGTGATCGAGAAGGAGCTGGCCGACCTCAAGGAACAAGGTGATGCCCTGCGTGTGCGTTGGAAGAGCGAGAAGGACCTGATCAAGTCCATTCGCGCCGGCAAGATGTTGATCGAAACCCTGCGCGAAGAAGCCTCACGCAAAGAGCGCGAAGGCAACTACGAGCGGGTCGCGAAGATCCGGTACGGCGAACTACCGGACGCGGAGACGAAGCTCGCCGAGAACACGAAGCGCCTGGAAAAGGTGCAGGAAAACGGCGCGTTGCTCCCCGAAGCCGTCGACGCCGAGCTGATCGCGCAAGTCGTCAGTCGCTGGACGGGCATTCCCGCGACCCGTTTGCTCGAGACGGAGCGCGAGAAGCTGATGCACATGGAAGATCGCATCGGAGCGCGCGTGATCGGGCAGCGTCACGCGATCGAAGCGATCAGCCAGGCCGTGCGTCGCGCGCGAGCCGGCCTCCAAGAAACAACTCGCCCGCTCGGCTCGTTCCTTCTCCTCGGTCCGACGGGCGTTGGCAAGACCGAGCTCGCGAAAGCACTCGCCGAGTTCCTATTCGACGACGAGCAGAACCTCGTGCGCATGGACATGAGCGAGTACATGGAGAAGCACGCCGTCAGCCGCCTGATCGGTGCTCCGCCGGGTTACGTCGGTTACGACGAAGGCGGAGCGCTGACCGAGGCCGTGCGACGCAAGCCGCATTCGGTCGTGCTCTTCGACGAGGTGGAGAAGGCGCATCCCGACGTGTTCAACGTGCTGTTGCAGTTGCTCGACGACGGACGCCTCACCGACGGACAGGGTCGCACGGTGGACTTCACGCAGACGCTCGTGCTGATGACGAGCAACCTGCGCAAGGAAGAGCAGGTGCGGAACTTCTTTCGGCCGGAGTTCATCAACCGGCTCGACGACATCCTCGTGTTCGAGGAGCTCAAGCCCGAGCAGATCCGCAACATCGCCGACGTGCAGCTCGCGCGGATCGCGAAGCACCTAGCCGAGCAGGAGATATCGCTCGAGGTCACCGATGGCGCGAAGAATGCGCTCGCGAAGGAAGGCTACGACGCCGAGTTCGGCGCGCGTCCGCTGAAGCGCGCGATCCAGAAGCACGTACAGAACCTGCTCGCCGACGCGATCCTCACCGCAAAGGTGCAACGCGGCGATACCGCCGTGATCGACGTGTCGAACGGCAAGTTCTGGCTGACCGCGCGCAAGAACGAAGCGAAACCGGAACCGGTCAGCGCGTAGGGTGCCTGGCGCCGGTAGCCGGTATTTCCGGCGACCGGTGCCTGGCACCGTTCGCCCGCTCCGCTCCTTGCCGAGCAACAACGCAGACCACGGAGCGGAGTGGGCGCGCGGTGCCAGGCACCGGTCGCCGGAAATACCGGCTATCGGCGCCAGGCACCACGCGCTCCTTCTCAGTGCTTCGACGATCCGCTCGCGTTCGCGCGCCATGCGGCGGGAGACATGCCGACCAGTTTCTTGAACGCGCGGCTGAACGCGGCTTCGGAGCCGTAGCCGACTTCGAATGCGACCGCGGACACGTTCGCATTGCCTTCGGCGAGCAAGCCGGCGGCGAGCTGCATTCTCCAACGTGCGAGGTACTGCATCGGCGGCTCGCCGACGAAGTGCTTGAAGCGCTCGGCCAACACCGACCGCGATGTGTGCGACTCGCGCGCGAGATCTTCGAGCGTCCACTCTTTCGCCGGTCGCGCGTGCAACAGGGTCAGCGCCTTCCCCGCGATTGGGTCGCGCAGGCCCGTCAACCAACCGGCGTGCTCGGCGGGCAGGCTCTGCAAGTGCTGACGCAAGACCTCGACGAACATCAGCTCGCTCAGGCGTGACAGCATCGAGTCCCCGCCGGCGCGCTTGGCTTTCGACTCGGTCACCGCGAGCGCGATCAACGACGCGAGCACTCCATTCGGCGGCTCGTCCTGCGCGCGAACGTGCAACACGCGCGGCAGCGTCGCGATCAACGGGTTGAACGGCCGCGCGTCGCACCCGAGGAAGCCGCATACCACTTCGGCTTGCGATCCCCCACTCGCATCCGCGTCGCTCACGCTCAGCGCATACGGCGGCCGACCGATGAGCTTCTCCATCTCCCCGCCCGCGCTCACACCCCGCATCTTCGGCGCGCTCGACATCACGTGCGCGTCGCCGTGCGGGAAGAGGATCACGTCGCCCGCGTTCAACTGGATCGGTGGCGCGCCGATCAATCCGCCGTAGCACGTGCCGCGCGTGACGATGTGGTATTCGAACAGGTGCTGCACGCCCGGCATGATCAGCGGCGTCAGCTCGCGACCTGATGCGGCTTCCGCGACCCACGGCGCCGTCGCGTTGACGACGAAGAACACGGCCCCGCGCAGACGCACGGCGCGCAGCACTTCGGACAGCGCATCGACCTCGGGCGGATGATGCGGAGCGAGGTCGTCCGTGCGCGCGACGCTCGCCGACGCGACTCGAGCAGGAGCAGGTTTCCCCGGCTTCTTGGTTGTGCGTTTCGGACTGCGGGTCAAGTGCGGCGCAGGCGTCGGACTCTCGGTCAAGTACTCCGGATGCGCAGTCATTCAGCGTACTCCAGGACACCCCTACCGTCTCTCCCACGCCGACACGGCTTCCAGCGTTCGCTGCCTCGATCGCGGCGCGTCGACGAACCACTCAGATTCCACGAACCAAACACGGACGAGCAGTGCTCGCAATCACGACCATGACCACACACATCACCTGTCCTCCCAACCAACCCCCAGCTCCGGATCTCGCAGCGATCAAAGCCAAACAACAGGTCACCTGGAGCTCGGGCGACTACGCGGCCGTCGGCATCACGATCCAGATGGTGTCCGAATCCTTGTGCGAAGCGGTCGACCTGCGCTCGGGCTCGCGCGTGCTCGACGTCGCGACCGGCAACGGCAACACGGCCATCGCTGCGGCGCGTCGACATGCCGACGTCATCGGCGTCGACTACGTGCCGTCGCTGTTGCAGCTCGGTCGCGGGCGCGCGGCCGCCGAACGCTTGAAGGTCGAGTTCCGCGACGGCGACTGCGAAGCGTTGCCCTTCGAGGACGCGCAGTTCGACTACGTGCTCTCCACGTTCGGCGTCATGTTCGCGCCGGACCACGTGCGCTCGGCGAGCGAGCTCCTGCGCGTGTGCAAGCCTGGCGGAAAGATCGGTCTGTGCAACTGGACGCCCGACTGCCTGATCGGACAGATGTTCAAGCTCATGAGCGGGTTCGTCCCGCCTCCGGCCGGCATCACGTCGCCACTTGCTTGGGGAACCAAGCCACACCTCGACGAATTGTTCGGCGCGAGCGCGTCGAGGATCGAGATCCAGCGCAAGCAGTTCGTCTTCCGCTACCGATCGGCCGAGCACTGGCTCGAAGTCTTCCGCACTAGCTACGGGCCGACGTTGAAGGCATTCGAGACCCTCACGCCTGCGCGTCAGGCCGAACTTTCGCACGCGCTCATCGCCTTCATGCAGGCCGCGAACCGGTCGGGCGACGCGACGCTCGTGGTGCCGAGCGACTACGCCGAGATCGTGATCACCCGCTCGCGCTGAACGCTGTAGCGGGACTGTTCTCGAAGCACGGCGACCGACGAGGGTCGGTCGCCGTGCTCGTTCGTAGTTGCCTTGGGTGCGGTCGATCTCGTTCACCTCAGATCCTGTCGATCGCGGTCCAGGGGCTGCTTTGCGGGACAAAGCAGACCGGTCTGACGAAGGAAGGACGCCACCGTCGACCGACGGCAGCGTCCTGTCGTTCGATGAGCGTGACCCGCTCATCCAGTCTTGCGCGCAAGCTTCGCCGGCCCGGCGGCAGCGACCGGATCAGGGCGGATCACCACGGTCGTGACGACCGGGAAGATCGCATCCCCCGGCATGCCGACGCGTCGCGCGTGCTCGCGGATCGACTCGGGATCCTTCGCTTCATAGATGCAGAAGGTGCCGAGGCGACCGTCCGCTTCCTTGACGACATAGCTGCGGATCCAGCGCACGCGATCGGGCATTTCTTCGTTGCCCACCTTGCCGGACTTGGCGGCGATCGCTTCGAGTTCTTGTCCGCTCGCCCAGGCGCTCGGACGACGGATGACATAAAGTTCCATGTGTGTGCTCCAGTTGAAGTGGTCTGCCGAATGTTGAACGCGGCAGTCAGCGTGGGCTGACACGGAACAAGCGTTTTTCCGGAGCACATGTGGCGGTCGTCGCATGATCGCGCGTCCGCATCGCTGGGCACGGAGTCCTGGGGTCAGACGCAGTGGCCTTGATCCGTCAAGGACGATGCGGGGCCGGCGGCAGTCCCGCTTGACGATTCGCGCTACTACTTTCCCGTCGGAGGGCACACGGGAGGAGCGCTGCCTATCGAGAACCTCGTGGCTTTGGTGCGCTGTCGGCTCCGTCCGCTCGGGCGGTCGGTGTTCGCGCACGGATCGCGCGAGACAACTGCTGGTTCAGCTTCCAAGCGCGGCCTTGGGGCGGAATTGCGCATAGATGCGCGCGGGAGCCGAATCGAAGTACTTGAAGAGCGCTGGACACAGCCAGCCTTCTGCGTTCAGCGCCGAGCTGTAGTACCAGTTCCCGCTCAGGTCCTGACGCCGCCATTCGAGGTCGAGCTGGTAGCCGGGAAATGGCGAGGCAGAGAAGACGAGCGTGAAGCCTGCGCTTGCATTGGGAATCGACTCCACCATTCGATCGATGATGGTGTCCGCGCCGGAGACGAAAGCTTCCTGTCTGAGCCCGACTGCAGGATCGTCGAAGACCCACATGCCTTCGTACTTGTAGGGATGTATCGCGGTGATCGAGTTCATGTGTCGAGCCTACGATGAGCGGAAGGCATTGCGCAGGATCAGGATTCTCACTCGAGCTGCTTGCGGAACGACTCGATCTCTCCGGAATCCGGAGGAAACGTCCAGCGGGTGCTGCGTCGTGGATCCGAACAGCCTGCTCCGTTCAGCTTGACTCGCCCGAGCGTGCGGGATGGACCAGACGAGCCTTGGTCGGGCGGGAGAGGATCTTCGCAGCACGAGCGACGTAGCGTGCTTCGCCACTGCGCCTCGCCAGAGCATCGAGCTGCACGGCCTCGCTTCGCGCAAGCGCCTCGTCGCCAGCGGCGACGGCACATTCCGCCGCGGTATGCAGCAGCGGGTAGAGCAACATCAGGTCAACGTAGGCGCCGCGTTCCTGCAGTCGCGCGCGGAAGTCGTCGATGCAGCGTTGCGCGGCCTCGGGCGAGCCGGCGGCGAGATGGGCTTGGGCTTGCACCATCAGCGCGTGGAAGGCGATCTGTCCGGTGTCTTGCCGCGTCGCGTCCGCCCAGTGTGCGACCGGTGCGCACAGAGCGAGCGCATCGGCGGCTCTGCCTTGCTCCACGCGCAGCTGCGCGAGCTCGAGGCGGAACAGCGCGGCCCATTGCGTGTGTCCGTTGCGCTCGGCGGTTTCGATCCCGACGTTCAGGGAGCGCTCCATCTCTTCGTGCCGGCCCGCTTGCAGCATCGCCCACGCGCCGAAGAATCGGGCAAGGAGCTTGTCGAACACGTCACCGACGGCGACGGCGATCACGCTGCCTTCTTCGCTGAGCGCGATCGATTCCTCGTAGCGACCTTCGAGGATGCGTGCGTAGGCGAGGCGCACCACGTGCTGCGCTTCGAGCGTGCGATTTCCGGCTTTTTTGGCGGTGGCGGCGGCGGATTCGCAGGCTTCCACGTGCTCGCGCGCGAAGCCGCGCAGGTTCAGGCTCCAGTGTCCCCGGCAACCGGCGGCATGCGCGGCGAGCAAGGGGTCGTTGTGCTGCGCAGCGATCTCCACCGCGCGATCGACGACGGCGAGGCATTTCTCGCGGTCGGTCCAGAACAACGCGCTGCCCAGGTAGAGCAACGCGGCGGCGTGTCGGGCCCGCTGACCTGAATCGGCGGCGATCGTGGCCATCGCTTCGAACGCTTCGGCGGAACCGGACATGTCGCCCGTCGAGCGGCGCAAGAGGCCGAGCTCCTCGAGGATCGACATCTGCTCTTCGATCCGCTCGGGATCTCGCAGGTGCGGCACCAGTGTGAGCGCGTGCGCGAGGTTGGCTTCGGCTTCGCGGTGCGCGTGCCGGCGCGTGTCGACGACGGCGGCTCGCCGGCGGTAGCGAACGGCGCGCGACCAGTCGCGGCCTTCCTCGAAGTGCGCGGCGAGCTCGACGGCGATCTCGTCGCGGCGGTCGCCGAAGAGCTCCTCGCCGCGTGCGCCGATCCGCTGGTGGAACCTCAAGCGGCGGCCGGGCGGCAGACGTCGGTGCAACACCTCGGAGTAGAGCGCGTGCGTGAACGCGTAGCGCGCCGCGGCATTGCCGCTCGGGAACTCGCTGAACCCGGCGGCCCGCAACAAGTGACAGCGCTGGGCCAGCTCGTCCAGGCGCTCCTCGACCTCCGTCGGTTCGGTCTGCAACGCGGCGGCGACCGCGACGGAGGAGAAGTTCATGCCGGCGGCGCTCGCGGCTTCGAGCAGGCGTTGGTCCTCGGGCCGCAGTCGATCGATCTGCAGCTCGATCGTCTGCTTCACCGTCTCGGGCACCTGGAGCAGAGCCTCGGTCAGGTCGCGTTCGACGACCCACGTCCCGTTCCGCTGGACGAACGTGCCGCTGGAGATGAGCAGGTCGACCACGTGCACAAGGAACAGAGGGTGCCCGCCGGTTCTGGCCTGGAGGGCGCGGGCCACGTTTTCGCCCAGGTTCCGGCTCGAAAACCGCGTGTCGAGGTAGCGAGTGACCGCCGGCTGATCGAGCGTTTCGAGCACGATCTCCTCCATCGCACCCTTGACGACGAGCTCGCGCTGCACGGCGCGTAACGGATGGCTGGCGAGCTGGACGTCGACCGGACGCGCGGTGGCGAGCACGAACAAACGCGCGCGTTCGCGGCGTTGCGCGAGGTGAGAGATGAGGTCGATCGTCGACGGATCGCTCCAGTGCAGGTCCTCGATGAGGAGCGCTACCGTGCGCTCGGCGGAAAGCGATTCGAGCGCGTGCGCCATCTCGCGCAGCATGCGTTCGCGCGTCGAGCCGAACGCGTCGCGTCGCAAGGCATCGGCCTCGGCGGCGCTGAGCGGACCGCCGAGCTGCATCAGCCACGCGGGCGCCACGCGCGACAAGCGGGCGCGCACATATTCGCCTTCTGCGCCAGCGAGCAGCCTCGACAGCGCATCGAGCACGGGCAGGTAGGCTTCACCGACACCGTACTGCTCGAGGCACTGACCGCGCGCGACAAGCGTTCCGCTCGGAACGGACGCGAGGAACGCTTCGACGAGGCTCGTCTTCCCGATCCCGGGCGGGCCGACGACGATCGCGGCCTTTCGCTCGCTCGCGCGAGCGCTCGCGAAGGCGCGCTCGAGACGCTCGAGCTCGGACTCGCGTCCGACGAGCAGACGCGTGCATTCCCGGGTCGGTGCGAATGGCGTCGCGTGGTGCTCTTCTGCCCCGACCCGCCGCGGCAAATCCGTCACGAGCCGGTAGCCGCGCCGGTGAACCGTCTCGATGAACCGCGGCGTCTTCGCGTCGTCCTCCAACGCGATCCGCAGTTCGCGCACGCAGACCTTGAGCACGCCGTCGGTGACCGACGTTCCCTTCCAGAGGGTGTCCAGCAACTCGTCCTTCGTCACGAGGCGCCGCGGCCGCTCGGCCAGGTAAGCGAGCAGCGCGAATGCCTTGGGCGTCAGCGCAATGCGCCGCGAGCCACGCCACAAGCACTCGTTGACGATATCGAGAGCGATTTCGGCGGCCGCGTCGGCCAAAGCCCACCTCCTGCGCCGGATTCTAACCACATTCTCACCGCGAGCTTCTGACTGGCCCTCCCGACCCGGCGAACCTGCCTCGCTCCGGTCCCTGGCGTTCCTGGGGCCACTTGCGCGCGACGCATTTCCCAATCAGCAGAGATGCACCTATGAAGCTCGACCATCGATTCCGCACGGCAGGCCTGCCTGTCTCGTGCTCGTTCTTCCTCGTATGGGCGGTCGCAGCCTGCGGCGGCGGTGGCGGTGGCGGCGGCGGAAACGGTGCCCAAGTTTCGCTCGACCGACCCACGCGCTCGAGCTCGATCGCGTTGACCACGGACGACAAGCGCCTCGTCGTCGTGAACCGCGACTCGAACAGCGTCACGATCCTGCAGGTGCGCGACAACGGCGGCCAAGACACGACCGTCAAGCTCGCGGAGATCGCGGTCGGCCTCGAGCCGCGCTACGTCGCGATCAGTCCGGACAACAAGCGCGCGTTCGTCTCGTGCGCGCTCGAAGGAAAGGTCGTGGTCGTGCGCCTGGCCGCGCCGAACATCTACACCGTCGAGGCCGAGATCTCGGTCGGAACCGAGCCGCGCGGATTGGCGTTCACGCCGAATGGCACGCGGCTCTTCGTCGCCAACCACACGCAGGGGACGGTGAGCATCGTCGATCCAGGCAGCCTCAGCGTGATCGGCGAAGTCGACGTGGGCGGCAACCCCACGGCCGTCGCGATCTCGAACGACGGGGACAAGCTCGACAACGACGAGACGGTCTTCGTCACGCGTTTCTACGCCGAAGTGATCCCGGGCGGACCTGGCGAAGGGTTCGACAACGGCAAGCAGGGTGTGATCTGTGCGTTCCCGGTCGACGGCGTCGGCGTGGAGCAGATCACGTTGTCGCCGCTGGCCAACTCGGGCTTCAACGCCGACCGGCGTCCGTTCTGCCCGCTGATCACGGCGACGGCCCACAGCGCGGCCTTCTGTCCGGACGCGACCATCACCGACCCGAACTCGACGGTGATCAACGCCGATCCGCAGGGCGTCTACCCGAACCAGTTCCAGTCGCTGGTGCTGCGCAACGGCCTCGTTTTCGCCCCCAACATCGGCGCGCAGCCCGAGCCGCCGGTCAGGTTCAACGTCAACGTCCAGGCGCTCGTGAGCGTCGCGGACGCCGTCACGCTGACTGAGCGCACCGACTTGCACGTCAACTTGAACGCGCAGGTCAAGGCCGAAGTGCAGCCCACGAACGTCGTGGGCAGCTTCGTCCGCTTGTTCGGCAACGACATCGTGGCGATCGACGCCAACAAGCAAGGAACCCGATACCTGATCGTGAGCCGCGGCGGCAATTACGTCTTTGATTGCTCTCTCGACGCCGCCGGCCGGCTCACGATCGGGGCTCCCGACGTCGTTCGCTACGGAACCGGGAACCTGCCGAACGGCGTGGTGATCAGCAACGACGGTAGTCGCGCGTACACCGACAACGAAGTGAGCATGTCGGTGTCGGTCATCGACCTCGTCAACCAGACCGTCCTCGATCGCGACGTTGCGTCGTCGACGCCGCCCGTTCCCGGCACTTTCGCGCATAGCGTCCTCGTCGGGAAGCTCGCGTTCATGACCGCGCTCGGCATCCCCGAGAACGGCGCGCTCTCCACGCCGATCCGCGACATCGATCCGGTCCAGCACCGCAACAAAGCCTCCGACAACGGCTGGTCGTCGTGCGCCTCCTGCCACCCGGACGGTCTCGCCGACGGAGTGACGTGGATCTTCGGCACGGGTCCGCGCCAGACGCTGCCGCTCGATGCGTTCTTCTCGAAGCTGAACCCGACCGACCAGCGCATCTCCAACTGGAGCGGTGTCATGGGCAGCATCACCGACTTCAACAACAACTCGCGCGGCGTTCAGGGCGGGAAGGGCTTCGCCGGCGACCCGCCGCCGACGTCGATCTTCCAGCACGGGATCACGCAGGGTGCTTCCGACGCGCTCGACGCGATGACGGTGTGGGTCCAGACCGTCCGCTCGCCGATCCTGCCGGCGGCCTCGAACCAGAATCTGTTCTTCACGGGCGAATCCGTCTTCACCGCCAACTGCGCCTCGTGTCACGGCGGAGCGAAGTGGTCGAAGAGCCAGGTCGTGTACGACAACAATCCGACGTTCACTGCCGACGTCGCCAACGGCGGCGTTCCGCTCGACCCGGGCGTCACGAACACGGGCCCGCAGATCGTGTCGTTCACCGAGGGCGCTCTGACGTTGCGCTTCCTCGAGGGCGTCGGCACGTTCAACGCGGCGGATCCGATCGAGTTGCGCGGACAGGGAGCGCAAGCCGGCCAAGGTTCATTGGGCGGGCTCGGCTTCAACGTTCCGTCGCTCCTCGGAACCCGCTACCACGCTCCGTACTTCCACAATGGGTCGGCCGCTACGCTCGACGGTGTGTTCGACCATCACAACTTGGCCACCGGGACGATTCGCTCGACGCTTCAGCCGAACGAGGTCGATGGTCTGCGCGAGTACCTCAACGCGATCCAGGGTTCCAGCCTGCCGCTGCCGTCGTCGACGGATGACTTCCTCGACGCAATCGGCGGCTGATCCACTCTGCTGCGGTCATTCGCCATCGGGCCCGGAGAGCATGCGCTCCCCGGGCCCGTCTGGTTTGGGACTTCACTCCTTGGAGTCGAAGTGCGGCGCACACACGCGAGCCAGCCCCAATTCCTGCTCGCCATCGTCATCCGCCGACGCTGCATGATCGCAGCAAGTTGTTCATCAGTCCTTCTCGAGCTGCTTCCTGAACGACTCGATCTCGCCGCGTTGCTCCTTGCCCACTTGCGGCAAGTCGAGCTCGAGCCCCCCGAGTGCGGAGTTGATCGCGGCGCACACGACGAGCCGCGTGTACCACTTGTTGTCGGCCGGCACGACGAACCACGGCGCGAACGGCTTCGCGGTCGCGCGAACCATGGACTCGTAGGCCTGCATGTACTCCTTCCAGCGCTCGCGCTCTTTCAGGTCGCCGGGCGCGAACTTCCAAAGCTTGTCCGGCTCGTCCAATCGTTCGAGGAACCTGCGCTTCTGCTCCTTCTTCGAGACGTTGAGGAAGAACTTCAGGATCGTCGTGCCGTTGCGCGCCAGATGCCGCTCGTACGCGACGATGTCCTCGTAGCGGTGCTTCCAGATGTTCTTGCCCACCGAACCCTTGGGCAACTGCTGATGCTCGAGCAACTCTGGATGCACGCGCACGACCAGCACTTCCTCGTAGTACGAGCGGTTGAAGATGCCGATCATCCCTCGACCGGGCAGCGCCTTCGTCGAGCGCCACAGGAAGTCGTGATCGAGCTCCTCGCTCGACGGCGCCTTGAACGAAGTCACCTGACAACCGTGCGGGTTCACGCCCGACAACACGTGCTTGATCGTGCTGTCCTTGCCGGCCGCGTCCATCGCCTGGAACACGAGCAGCAGCGAGTGACAGTTCTGCGCGTACAAGCGCTCCTGCAGCTCCGCGATGCGCTCGATGCCTTCGCTCAGGAGCTCGTCGGCGTCCTTCTCATCCTTCGCGCGCAACGAACCAGTGCTGTCCGGATCGTAGTCGTCGAGCCGGAACTTGCTGCCGTTCGTGATGCGCCAGGGTTCGATGAGCTCTTTGTCTTCGCGGTGTCCCATGTCGATCAGTATGCGTCCTGGCAGCGTGTGAACAACGCGGGCGAGGAGCGGCAGTACGCCGCGGCCTCGCCCGCTCGAGTTCGTTCAAATCATCAAGGCGCCCAGGCGAGCGACAACCCGTTCGTGAGGTTGAACGTGGAAGGCGTGCAGAATGCGGCGGCGTTGCGATACCAGACTTGGTACGTGCGCGTGCCGCCGCCGGCCGGGATCACGCCCTTGACCGAGACGTGCGCGTCTGCGCCCACCGGGTACTGCGACGCGCCGGCAACGTTGAGCTTCGTGCCCAAGCGCGTCACGGTTCCGCCTGCGCAACGCAATCCGTCGCCGAACGCCGCGCCGGCTCCCGACGCGAGCTGCGTCGTGCCCTGGAAGTAGAGGCAGTTCGAGTTCGACATGTTCGTTCCGGCGAGCACGATCGTGTCGTTCGAAACGCTCGCGCTGCCCGATGCGGCGAGGTTGGCGCCGATGCCGAGCGAGCTCAAGCAGCCTGCGTCGTTGCCGACCGCGCTGTTGTTGCCGCACGGACAGGCCGTTCCGCTGCCGTCACCGAAGCAAAACGGCGTGCCCGGCGTCGTGTTGATCTCGACGATGCCCTTCGGGTTGTAGTGAGCACCGGTGATCGGCGGCGCGTCGGGCAGGTCGTTCCAATAGGCGTTCGGGTTGTTCTTGCGCATGTCGGCGTAGTCCTCGCCGGTGCCGCCGCCGTCGTTCGGCTCGCCCGTGTCCCAGTTCGTGTAGGTGACGGGCTCGCCGCTGATCCACACGAACGTGCCCTCGACGGCCTGATCGGTGAGACCGATCCACATGTCGATGTCGATGCCCTGGAAGTTGTGCCACGTCGCGGTCAGCCAATTGTGCTCCGCCTGGCTGCGCACCGTCGCGAGGTGTCCACCGAGCGCGACGGCGGTGTTCTCCGCGTTCGTCCACGATCCGCCGGAGAGGAGCATGTACGTGTGCCCGTTGACCGGACTGACCTGCGTGTCGAGCACGGCGAGTTGGCCTTGCGGGTTGATGCTCAACGATCCCGTTCCCGGCAAGGCGCCGGGGTAATCGCCGAGGCGGATGATGTACGTGTTGCCCACGGTGACGGTCACGTCCAGCGATGACTGCAAGTTGCAACTGTCGTCGTTGCACGCGATCACAGCGCCCGCACACGATCCGGCGTAAACGGCGACCTTCGAATCGATGGTCGCTCCACACGTGGCGAGCGTGAACGTGCCGCTCATCGGAGCATTCCACGAGTACCACACGTCGTTCGTGATGTCCGACTGCCCGGAGAAGTTGCAAGCGGGATCGGCCAAGCCGTCCGTGCTGGCGGTCGTGTTGTCGAAGGCGAAGGATCCCGTTCCGGTGATCACCTGCGCGTTGGCGCAGAGGTCGGCGCCTTGTGCGCGCACGCTGGTGGAAAGGGTCATCAGCAGAAGGCTGGGAAGGATGGCGGGGACGACAAATGACAGGGTTTGCTTCATGAGAGGGCTCCAAGAAACTCGCGACTGCGGGCCAATCTACACGAGATCACGAGTTCCGGTGGGCTCGACCGCTCTCGAATCGAAGACCTTTCTCCGCAGCGGATGAGCACAACTCTTCACGGCGGCGCGAGGGATCCGGACAGGGCTCGTACAGTTGCCCAACGCAACGCGAAGCGCGCGCGCGTCAGCGCGACACGGCCTCTGCAGCGGGTGCACCGCGCCAGTGGAACTGCTGAGCGTCCTGTACGTGGCACTTCCAGCAGACGGGATCGGACTCGGACGGCATGCGCACGTCGCGTATTGTCGAAGCCTTGTCGGCATCCGCGTGACACGTCGTGCATCCGCCGTCGTGTCCGCGCGTGTCGTGTGAGAAGCTCGAGGTCGGTGATCGTTGTTTGAAGGCGCGTTCGTCGGGCGTGTCGGGGCCGAGCAGCGCGATGTCGGGCTCGCGTTTCGTCGAATCCGGGTGACACAGCGTGCAGCCGTCGCCGCCGACGTTCCCGTGCGTCTGGTGACAAGGCATGCAGTTAGCGGCCGCGGTCTTCGTGACCGCACGTGCAGAGGCGCCTTCACCTTCGAATGTGTGGCACGAAAAGCAGCCTTCTTGCAGGGACTCGGTCGAGCTCGAAACGTGCAGCGCGTGAGGGAAATCGGTCCGCAGCGCGAGTCGGTTCTCGGCCGGCTCGCCGATGCGCGTGATCAAAGCTGCGTCGTGCTGGTCCTTGTGACACGCTGCGCAAGCCTGGATGTCGGGTCCTTGGTACGCGGGCGCGCCGGCGATGTCGTCGCTCGCCGGACCCGCTCGACCCGCCAGGTGCTGCGCCGACTTCTGCTCGTCGTGACACAGGCTGCACTCCTGGCTCAGCGCCCGTGCCGCGTCGGGTGCCGCGGGAACGAGCGACGCGAGGTGCTGCACGTGATCGAAGCGTCCTGTGTAGGTTTCGCCCGCACGCATCGGCGATCCGTCGACGTGGCACTCGATGCACGCGCGCTCGCGGCCAGACGAATCCCGCACCGAGACGTGTCCTGCGAAGAGTTCATCGTGTCCTCGCCGACGCGCCTGGATGATCAGGTGGTCTACGTCCCGCGTTTGCACCTGACGCAACGCCCCGTCGAACATCGTCGTGTGACAAGCGAGACAACGCGCGTCGCCGGACCTCGTGCCGTGCCAGGTGAGGCTGACCTCGTGCTGCTTCTCGACGGGAGGTGCACGGCCAGCCAGGATCGGATCGCGACGGAACTTCGAGACGGAGTCCTCGGAGGCATGGCAGCCCATGCAGAGCGGGAACTCCACGCGCACGAAGTCGCGGCCGGCAGTTCGTGCGAGTGCGTCGACCTGCGTGTGGCACGTATCGCACTTCGCGGCTGCGTGGGCGGCGTGCGAGAACACGTCGTAGGCGATCCGCTCCGGTTGTGTCGGCACCGTCTCGAGCTTGCGCGCGCCGGGCTGCGGCATCGCATTCGCGTGACAGCCTTTGCAGCTCGCTGCGAGCATCGTCGGCGTCGGCACGAACGCGCCATCCGCCGGGGTGCGACCGCGATGGTCGACGTGACACGCTGAACATGTCTCGCTGCCGAGCTCGATGCCGGCCGTGAGCGGTGCAGCGCTGCGATCCGTTGCGAACGGATGGCGCTCGCGCATCATGTCGGCGTGGCATGCTGCGCACTTCGAGTCGGGAGCGCCGCCGAACGTGTCGTGACAGGCGCTGCAACCCTGCTCGCGTGCGACGACGAAGCTCGCGAGCATCAGCGGGGAAGCGTCGGCGGGCGCTTCGTGCCCGAACAACATCGCGTGCTGTGCGTGCAGCTCGCCCGGCTGGAGGACCTTTGCGCGCGTCGTGTGCGAGCTCGCCAGCGCCAGGAACGCGATGGTCGCAACGAGCGCGAGCAGGCACACGGCCTTCAGCGTGCGGAAGCGACCGAACTCCACCTCGTCGTGGACCCAGCGCTCGGCATCGCCGCTGACGATCGACTTCTCCACGCCGTCGACCATCACCGCGTGCTTCTTCGAGGGCTCGAAGAAGAACGTCTTCTCGCGGAAAGTGAGCTCGAGCGCGGGGACGGGAGCGTCAGCGGCGATCTTGACCTCGATCTTCGTGCACCCGACGACGATCTCGTCGCCGTCGGCGAGCGGAACGGCGCGCGTGATGGGCAGACCGTTCTTCCACGTACCGCTCGCGCTGTTCGCGTCCTCGATCAGGAACAATCCCGCGCGCGCGCGGATCCACGCATGCTGTGCTGCGGCGACCGGGTCGTTGATCACGGCGACGCACGAGGTGCTCGTGCCGATGTCGACGTCCAGCGCGTCGGTCTCGACGGTCTTCTTGCCGATCTTGAGGACGAACGCGGCCACCGGATTACCCTGCCCCCTCGAAGATGTCCTCGGGTGCGACGCGCAGGATCGCGGAGCACGGGCAGTTGTACACGCACGCTTCGAAGGGCATCCCGGCGCACAAGTCGCACTTGATCGCCTTGCCCGAGACCGTCTCTTCCTTGCCGGTGACTTTGTTGTACTGCTTGAGTGGTGCGCCGTCGGTGCGCGCCTTGGACTCGGTGCGCGGAGTGGAGCAGTTCTTCGAGCGGAACCAGTGTCCGATCACGGGCAGCGTCGCGAGCACGGACACGTCATCCGGCGCCGCCATCTGATCCGGCGGCGGCGTCATGCGGATCACGTTGTACGGACAACCCATCACGCACGAAGTGCAGCCGACGCAGTTGTCCCAGATGAACTCGATCGAGCCGCGCAGGTCGCGACGGATCGCGCCGTAGCCGCAGGCCATCATGCACTCGGGGATCTCGCAGTGATAACAGGCCGACGCGAGCGTCTTTTGTGTCGACACGCGGCTGCCGGTCTTCGACAGGCGCGGCACGCGGTCGGCGTGCACGGCGACGCACGATTCGACGCACGCGTTGCAGCGCACGCACTTCGTCAGGTCGATCACGAGCGCATGACCGCCCTTGACGGACTGCTTCGAAACCATGATCTCGAGGCGTTCGCGGCTCAACGCAGCTCCGGGCGCGGTCTCTTTCGCCGCTCGATCGAGCAGGTCGAACACGCCGGACGTGCCGCGCGTCTCCTGCTGCGCGATCAGCTCGGCTGTGCGCGTGAGCAGCGTGCCGGGCGAGTCCGCGCGCAGCTTGTCGAGCACCGCGAGCGGGACCTTGACGATGTTCGTGCGCGCCATCGTCTCGTACGCGCCGGGCCAATGCGGATCGCCGCCCGCGGCTGAGCTCTCGCCGAACGACGAGTTCTCCATCAAGTAGCTGAGGATGCGTTGAGCACCACGCTCGTCGCGCTGCGTGACCTTGATCGCGCCGCTGCGCACGAGGTACACGGCGTCGACTGCGTCGCCTTGCTTCACGACGATCGTGTTCTCTGCGACATCGAGGAACTCGACGCCCTTCTGGATGCTGTCGAGCTCACGTTCCGACAGGTACTTGAAGAGCGGCACGACGCGCAGGTGCGCCGCGAGCGCGCGCTCCTTGTACTGCGCGTCGATGAGCGCCTTGAACGCCTTCTCGTCACGGTAGAGCGCCTTGAAGATCGCCGCGTCGATCATGACCAGAACGCAGTCCGTCTTGGCTTCGATCGTCGCAAGCGACGGCTGGTTCGACAGCGCGCTCGAATCGCCGAACCATTCCCCCGGACCGAGGCTGCCGATGGAAAGCGGAGTGCCGCCTGCGTCCGCTCGGTACACGTCGAGCCGGCCGTAGAGGACGACGCACAGCTCGCTCGTGTACTCGCCCTGGTTCACGGGCATGTCGCCGCCGCGAATGGACTTGAAGCGGTGCTCGCGCACGAGCCGCTCGATCGACGCGTCCTTCGCGAGCGCGGTGAAGAGCTTCACCGATCCGAACCCGAGCTTCGCGAACTGCTCGCGCGCCTTCGCTGCTCTGGCCTTCGGATCGATTTCGGGTGCGTCGGTCATGGTGATTCCGTCAATACAGCCAGACCGAGACGACGTGGACGGCGATGACCGCGAGCAACACGATCGACGCTGGGATGTGAACGAGGCGCCAAGCGTTCATCGTGAACCGCGCGCGCGACAGGCGCTGGAGTTCGCTGCGCAAGCGCAGTCGTTGGCCGCACAGGGACAAGATGTCGCTCGTGCGCGGGCCCGTGTCTTCGCCTTCCACGCTCGACGCCGACAGCAGCACGGTGGAAAGTCGCACGCCCAGTTCGGGAAGCTGTTCGGCCCGCGCCGTACGCAGCGCATCAGCAAGCGCGCGCTCCTTCTTCCCGATCGTCGCCAGCACTTCTTCGACACGCCGCTCGTAGTGGCGCGCGAGCACGAACACTTCCTCGGTCGTCAAATCTCGCTCGAGCCGCGTCAACCAAGTCGGGCCGTACGTCCAGAACGCGAGGCCGATGATGCCCGTCACCACGACGAGGATCGTCAGCCCGTTGAGCGCGATGCCCATCGTGGACTGGAAGCGCGCGCCGCCGTGCACGAGCGTCAGGATCCCGGCCGCGAAACCGTAGTAGATGTGCGCATGCATCCAGCTCGCGACGCGCGCGAGCGGCTCAGTGCGTGAGACGACGAGCACCGGTTCGGGGCCGCGAGCGTCGACGTGCACGCGCAGGACGCGTTGGCACTTTTCGTCGCGCAGAACTCGGCGCGCCTTCTCGAGGATCTCCTTTTCGCCCTTCAACGTGCCGAGCGCCATCGCGTAGCGGAGCTCTTCGATGCGCCCCTCGGCGCGTTCGATCGCTGCGCGCGGCATGCGCATGCGGAATTCGGGGGAGTAGCCGAGCTTGTGCGCGTACTTGCGCAGCACATAGCCGTATGCCGCGAGGAACAGCGCCAGCGTGATCCAGCCGCTCACCAGGATGAACGTGCGACTTGCGCTCGACACGCCGATGCTCGGAGTCCGCATCACGAACGCGAGCGCAACGAGCACGACGACGAACACGGCCGCGATCAACCCGTGTACCGACACGAGCAGCGACCGGTTCATCGCGTCCCCTCCAGCGCCCGTCGGCGCATCGCTGCCGATTCTTTGCCGCCGGGGAAACCCTCGAGGCCCGCGCCCTCGCGCTTGCGCGTCGCAAGCGAAGGTGACTGGTCGCCAAGGCTGTTCGACTTCAGCGCCCAGTGACAGCTGCGGCAATCGCCGGGGTAGTTGTTGCCGGCGTGCAGCGTGAACAAGGCGCCGCTCACCGCGATGACGTCGGACGAAGGCATGGAGGTGGACGGCGTGTCCAAGTGGCACTCCTTGCACTCGCGTCCCGCAGGATGGAACTGTCCTCCGCTCAGCGTGACGCGCGGAGGATTCGCTGCGGTCAGCGCGCGGTCACCGGCGGCGGAAGCTGAAGCAATGGCCGGCATGCGGTTCTCGTGGCAGCGCGCGCAGCTCTCGACCTCCGCGCCCTGGATGTTCCCCGTCCACTTCGCGTGAGCGGCATCGTGCTCGTGACACATCGTGCAGTTCGCGGCTGCTTCGATCGTGCCGATGAGCCGTCCTGGTTTGGGTTCGTCGATCGCATGACAAGTCGTGCAACGCACGAGCTGATCCGGGCTGCGCGGATCTTTCGCCCTTTGCATGTGCTGCGCGTGCGAGAACGCAGCCACATCGCGTGGCGCGATTCCCTTCAGCGACAACGTGTCGATGCGCGCGCCAGGGTGACATGCCTCGCACGCATTCACATCGAAGGTATCGCTCGGCGCCGATCGGTTCGCCTCGACAACCGCCGTGCTCTCCGTGCGTGTGCGATGGCATGCGTCGCAGCTTTCGGGTGTCGGATTCCGCGCCACGTGCTGGGCGTGATCGAAGCGTTGCGACGAGGTCGTGCTCTTCGCAGTGGGGATCGCGGCCTTGTGACACTCCGCACACGTCTGCGAAGTGCGATCCGACAGCCCGGGGTGCGGCGTCGGCGGCATCACGAACTTCACCGACCCGGGCAGAGCACGCACCACTTGCGCCGAGACGCGGTTCGACTTCATGGGTCCGTCGCCGAAGTCGTGACAGCCGACGCACCCGTCCCAATGCCCATGGTCCTTCGTCTTGAACCGCTCGACGTCGTGGCAGGTGATGCATCCGACGTAACCCTTGCGGTCGCTGCGCACCGGAAACTCTCGTGAACCTCCGCCGGGTGCGTGCTCGTGACACGCGAGGCATTCGTTCGTGGAGAGGTCATGGGCTCCGCTGTCCGTGCAGTTGCGCGAGAGCTCGGTGGACGGGCTGGAGCGAAGGTGATCGCGATGCTCGAACGTGAGCGCGGTCTGGCTCGTAGCGGCCGTCGGCGCCGTGTCGGCCGCAACAACGATGCGGACCATCTCCGCATCCGACGCAATGTGACACTTGCCGCACGCGATGGGAGCGAACTCGTGCGAGCGCAGATCGACGGCGCTGCTGCTGGGCACGTCCGAGTGGCATTCGGTGCACCGCGCTGACGACGCGAGCTCAGGCCCAGACAAGTGGTCGCCGTGCTGGAACGGTCCCCGGCCCTCGGCCTTCAACGCCGGTGACGAGTTCAGCCGCGTCATGAGACGCGCCTGCAACCCGTTCGCGTCGATCGGTTCCGGCTTGACCGCGTCGCTGACGACTTTCTCGAGCACCGCCGGTGCCGTCGCGTCGTGACAGCGCATGCACAGCCCGGTGCTCGCCGCATCCGGGAGATGCATTTCCTCCGTCGTGTCCGTCGGCGCATGGCACTCACGGCACGCAAGCGCGAGGTGATCTTGGTGCCGGTACTCGCCTTCCTTTCCTGGTGAGTTCGCTGCGGGAGCCTGCTGTCCCTGCTCGACGCGCACCTTCCATCGACTGCCCTGTGCATCGATCGAACCGTCCAAAGCCTGATCGAAGTGACACGCTGCACACGAAGCGCGCGGATCGCGCGGCGGCTTCTCGGAGTAGTCGTGACAGCCGCGGCAATCGCGTGCGTACTCCGCGTCGCGCGGGTGTGCAGCGGTTCCGTACCAGTACGGCGAGACGTGGGTGCGATGCGTGAATCGTCGCGCTGAGTCGACTGCATTGTGCGGCGGAATCGCGGACAGCCCCACCGACACGCATAGCAGCAAGATCCCCGCACCGAGCATTCGGCGCGCGAACGAAGAGCTCCCGGTCTCGGGGAGTGATCGACGTCGCCCCGATCGGTCGCCGGGGACCCGCTTCATTTTCCCGACTTCGCCAGCCAGATGACCACGGCGACCAGGACCACGACGAGCACGATGAGCGCGATGACGATGACCGACGACTTGTTGCTCTTGCCACGGCCCGAGACGTTGGCGCGCACGCGCAGCTTCGCGGTCGTGATCGCGTCGTGCCATTGCGCAACCGTGATGGCGCCCGCGGCGATCAAGTCCTGAGCGGGGTGCTTCTCCTTGCGTCGGGTCGCGCGCGCTTGCTCGAGGCTCTCGCCCGCGAGCACGCCGGTCTCGGCCAGGAACGCGATCGCTTCGTCGTACATCGAGGGCTCAGGACTCTCCATGCCGGCGACGTGCTCGGTCACGAACAGCACGTCGATCGTCCCGAATCGCAACCAGCAATCGCCGTGGAGCGCGCGCTTCACCTTGGGCGCGAGCTGCTCCTTGTCGAGCAGCGTGTGGTTCTTGCTGCCCATGTCCTCGATCCAGAACGTGCGCCCGCCGAGCGTCAAGCGCGCGTGCCGGCTCGACACGCCGTCGTCGTCGATCGCGATGTTCACGTCGCCGACCGCCTTGCGACCGAGGACGTTGGCCGGTTCGGTGATCGCGACGATCGAGCCTTGTTTCTTCGCGCGAAACACGAGGCGCGGCTTCGCTTCGCTGAGCGTCGCTTGCAACAGAGCGGGCTCGAACTCGGGCGAGCCCACCGCGGCCGTCATCTCGGCTCCGTCATCATCGAAATCGTCCTTGCTCGCACTCGCGGGCCGAGCGGAGGAGGCGGGGACGACGGCCGGCACGGGACGCGACGGGGGCGCAGATCGTGGCGCGGGCTCGGGCTTCGACGGCTTGGGTGGCGCTACGGGGGTGCGCTTGGCGAGCGTCGCATCCTCCCCCACCACGGCTCTCGGTGCGACTTCAGGTTGACGCGGCGCCTTGGCCTTCACGATCGTGCCGGCGTCCTGCTCCGGATCGACGGGCCTCGCGCGTTGCATCGTCGCGACGGCGTCGTCGGCCGGTTTCGCGCGCTGCATCGTCGCACCCGCGTCTTCGTCGTCGTCGCCGACGATCTCGAGCTTCGTGCCGCCGATCGTGACGCGCATGCCGGAGACGAGGCGCGCATGCTGATCCTTCGCGAGCGACGGTCCGCCCTCGATGCGCGTCTTGTTCGCGCTGCCGACGTCTTGGATCGCGAGCGCGCCACCGATCTCGACGATGCGCGCGTGCTCGCCCGACGCCGATGCGTCGTCGAGCACGCACCGGTTCGTCGCAGCGCGACCGATCGTCATGCCCGCGACGACATCGACGTCGCGCGGCGCCTTGTTCGGTTCCTGGATGCGCAGCTTGAAGACGGCCATGGTTGGCTTCGCTCAGTGACCGCCGGGAACCGACGGATCTTTCGGGGGGGAGCTCGGCTCGGAGGAATGCGCTGCGCTCGGGTCGGACACTTCGAGGATGCCGTCGCGGCCGACGACGCTGAGCTTGCGCATTTCTTCGAGGGTGAACGGGCGGCCACCGATCCTACCGAACACGGCGACCTGATGACCTGATTCGTCGACGGCGCGGTCGCGATCGAGGCCTTTCGAGAGCGCGAGGGCCGCCGAATCCGTGGCGAATGTCGCGATGAGCCTCGGCATCGGGCGCGGCGAGAACCCGTACGCGCTGCGGCCGCCGTCTTCGGGCGTCACCAGCGCGAGCACGCGCAATCCGTTGTGCCCGTCGGCGAGGTAGGCGTACGAGCTGTCGTTCGTCATGCCGGTCACGACCTGGTTCAGGTCGTCGATCGCGCCGTCTGCGTCGAAGGTCTGGTCGATGCGCGGTTGCTCGGGCTTCTCGACGTCGAGCACGACGAGACCGTGCTTGCCGGCAGCGACGAAGCCCCATGTGCGCGCGACGTAGATGCTGCGCGCGTCATCGAGGTCGACGCGTGCGCCTTCGACCGGCTTCATGCGCTCGGGGAACGTGACGTCGAGCACTTGGATCCCCTTCGCGTCGGTGACGAACGCGTAGCGGAACTGCACGGAGATGCTCGTCGGCCGATCGACGTCGGGCGCGCCGACCTGCGCGATGATCTTCGGCTCGAGCGGATCGTCGATGTCCACCGCGACGATGCCGCGATCGCAGCACACGTACACCGTTGTGCCACACACGGTCAGGTTCACTGCGCCGTCCAGCGCATGATCGGGATCGAACGTGAGAGCACGCTTCAGGAAGTTGTCCTGCGGATCGCCGTTCGTGAGGCAGTCGACGTCGACGAGGATCAGGCCTTCGTCGCGGTCGGCGATGTACGCGTAGCGGTAGCTCTCGTGCAGGTTCTGCACGTTGCCGCGGTAGACGTAGCCCTGCTCGCGGTTCTCGGGCCTGAACTTGCGCGACATGCTGATCGAGTTGTTGGTCGGCAGCGCGACCGCCGCCGCGAACTTCGTGTCGACGTGCGTGTTCTGTCCGAGCGGCGACACCGGCGCGGTGACGATCTTCTCGGAGAAGCCCTTGTTCGAGACGTTGGCTACGTCGTACACGCGCAATCCGTCTTCGCCGCACGCTGCGTAGAGGTATTCACCGCGCAACTGGAGGCTTTGGATGCGCCCGCCGCTGTGATGCTCGGCCTTCAAGAGCTTGCGCCCGCCCGCGACGAACGCTTTGAACTCCTCGGGCCATGCGAGCTCGTGCAAGCGCGAGCCGATCACGGCTTGCGGCTCGTCGTACTCGGTCACGCGCGCGGCTTCGAACCCGGATTCCTCGCCGACCCACGCGTTCAAGCCCACGAAGTTCGTCGCGTTCGTGCCCAGCAAGTAGACCTGCGCGAGCCAGGCGTTGTTGTCGCGTGCCGCTGACGGATGGCAGTCCGTGCATGACTTCGTCTCGGTCTTGCGCACGGTATGCGCGAAGTGCGTGTTGAAGCACTGCGACGACATCCCGTTCGCGGCCGTCGTCATCTGCTGCGCGTAGATGACGTTCCGCTGCGCATCCTTCGACGAGATCATCACCGCCGACGACGAGCGCACCGGGGCGATGCGGTTGCCCTTCACATCCCCTTCCACGCCCATCATGAACACGTCGTCGCGCGCGACCTGCGGGTTGTACGTCGCGAGGTTCTTGCGCTCGCCGCCTTCGAAGTGTCTTACCTCACTCTTCACGTTCGCTTCCTGCGGCAGGTGACAGCCGAAGCACGACGTCATCCACGACGTGTGGCACGTGTGGCATTCCATCGCGTCCGGACCGTGGGCGAATTGCCCTGTCGCAGCCGAGATCGTCTCGGCCTTCGCCGCGTGCGCGCGGGCGTTGTAGTGCGCGTTGCCGGGCGTGACGCTGTCCTTCACCTGCACGACGTCCCATGAGACGTCGGGATAGAGCATCGAGCGCTGCACGAGCGCCCCGTTTTGCCACGCGAACCGATCGCGTCCCGACGGCGTGCGCATCACCGGCGGATCACCCTTCGATGCCGGGCCGCTCGTCACGAGGCCGTTCGTGCTCGGATCGAGGTGCGCATTCTCCTGCACCGTGCCGTGGCAGTCCTGGCACTTGATCTCGACCGCGGCCTGGTACTCCGCGTACACGTTTCCGTCGCCGTGCACATCTTGCGAGAAGTGGCAGTCGACGCAGTGCATCCCCTTTTCAGCGTGGATGTCCTTCAAATGCACGGGTTTTCCAGCCTTCGCCGCGAACGCCGCGTCGATCTCGGCCATCGTGCGCGGAGGTTTCGACAGCTCTGGGATCACGCCCTCGAATTTCTTCGGATCGTCGTAGGGCACGACGTTGCCGTCTTTGTCGAGCAGGTTGCCCTTGCGATCCGTCTTGAACACCGCGCGGAACACCCAACCGTGTCCGTGGTAGTCGGAGAACTGCGTGTTCGTGAGCGTCGGGTTCAACAGCGCAACGTCGTCGAGGAACTTGCGATCGCCCCATTTGCCGCGGCGCGCAGCAGCTTCTGGGTTGCGATCCGCGATCTCGAACCACTCGTCATCGGTGAGCTTGCGTGATTCCTTCGGCCACATCGCCGCACCGTCGGTCTCGTAGCTCCACATCTGGTAGCCGTAGAACGTGTTGACGAACGAGTTCGGCTGGTGCATGTGGCACACGAGGCACTGGCTCGAAGGGATCGCGTTGGTGAACTTGTGCTGGAGCGGATGTCCTTCTTCAGCACGATCGATCGTCGGATCGGTGCTGTTCAACGCTTGACCCAAGTGACCGAACGCCGCGTACGGACCTGAGTGCACGGGATCGCGATCGTTGGCGTACACCATGTGACACGCCGTGCATCCCGACGATCGATAGTCGCCCGGCTGATCGTTCGTGCCGAGGAACGACAAGTGCGGATCGTTGAGCCGCGTCTTCTGCACGTTCAACAGCGGCAGGTCGACGCGGTTGAGCGTGCCGAGTCCACGATCGGACAAGCGGTTGTTCGGCCGACCCGGATCCTCGTTCTTGTCGGGCACGCCGATCGCGGGCGTCGGCTGTCCGTTCTGTCCGAGCGTCGGACCACCGAGACGGCTGCCTTGCTCGAACACGCGCAGGATGTTGCCGGGCTGTGTCGCTTCGAAGTGCGGCAGCGGGATGACGAACGGCGCGTAGCTGTGCTCGTGCACCTCCGCGTCGGTAGGAAAGCGCAGTTTTCCCGTCGTTTCGTCGCGCACGAGCGTGTTGACGCGCTGCGAAACGCCCTCGGGGCTGTACGACTCGCCGAAGATCGTGCGCTTGAACGGCACGATGCCGTTGGCGTACGACGCGACACCGAAGAAAGGCGCCGACGTCGTCATCACCGACTTCGCGACGGCGAGAACGTGTTGCGGGTGACAGCCACCGCACACGCCGTTCGCGACGCGCAGGTCGCCGGGGTTCACGAAGCGCACCCACTCTGTGCTCTCCTCGTTCAACAGCGTGTACGCGCGCTCGGGGTTGCGCGCGCCCGTCCAGCGCTCCGGATGACGCGGCGTAGGGTGCGCGCGTTCCTTCGTCGTCGCCGCCGGATCGCCGCCGTGACAGTCGACGCACGACATGCGCAATACCGGATGCGGATCGCGCGCGTTCTCGTGACAACCGAGGCAGTTCGCATCGAGCCGTTCCACGTCGGCGATCGGCACGGAGACGAGCGGCACGACCTTCCCGTCGACACGCTTCGTCGGTGCCGGCATCGGCTCGAACGCGGTCCACGCGCGGTGTTCCGCACAGCCGATGACAACCAGCATCGACATGCACACGGCCGCAGCGACCAGCGCGCAAGCTGCGACAAGACGCGCCCGCGGCGATCGAACCACGTGGTCTGGAGTGTGGATTGACCTGTTCATGGGTGACGTTCAGAAGGTGAAGAGCAGGTTCACGGAAGCGAAGTAGAGCGTGTCGCCTGACTGGTAGATGCGTTGGAGTCCGTCACCCGGGAAAAGCGCCGACGCGCCCAGGAACATGATGATGTTGTTCGTGAGCAGCGGCCGGTACTGCGTACCCAAGAACACCTCGGTACCGATCTCGCTGTCGACGTCGGGCAACTGCAGGTACGTCTCGAGCACGTCCGTCTGTGCGAAGTGCAGGTACGACGCGCCGATCTGCGCACGCCACTTGGGCGTCAGGTCGAAATCGAAGGCACCTCCGAACAGCCAGAGTCCGGGGTTGACGAAGTTCGAGTGCCCTTCCGTCTGCGAGCTCTGCAGGTCGGGCAGGTGGCTGCCGGGGTTGGTCAAGTTCACGCCCAGGAGCCGGATCGCCTGGCTGTTGAAGTACGACTGCTGCCCGCCGGCGAAGTTGGGTGCGTCGAGGATCGCGTCGAACCCGCCGGCGTGTCCGTCGCGCGGATCGTCGTCGCCGGACGCGAACATCCCGAACCCGCGCACGCGCATCCAGTCGAAGTCGTACGACACCTCGAGCGCGGCCAGGTTCGCGTTGATGTCGACTTCGCGCCCCGCGATCGGGTTCTGCGAGTCGCGCCCCGCCGCGTGATAGAAAGCTTCGGTGACGTTGACCTTGCCGAAGTGCCCTTCGCCGGCGACGCCGAAGTAGTACGACTCGACGTGGTTCACGCGCGCCTGTCCGATTGGCGCGGGTGTGACGAGCCCGCCGTTGTCGTCGAAGTGCACGTCACGGTGGTCGTTGTTGTAGTGAAACGACAGCTCGGTCGTGTGCCCTTCGAACGGGAAGTCCTGGCGGTACACGTTGGCGACGATGACCTGCTGCTGGCGCTCCTCGAACTCGTTGAGACCCGAGTTGGTGTCCTTGTTCAGCATGTCGAAGAACGCGACGTTGTACTGCCACTTGTTGCGGTCCCAGTTGCCCGAGACGCGCGCCCCGAGGTTCGTGTCGTCGAAGATGAACCCGCGAAAATCGCTGCGAAACGGCAGGATTCCGGCCTCGATGCTGATGAAGTCGTAGTACGGGCTGAGGTTCCCGACGTGGTACTCGATGAGCGCTTCCTGCAACGCGAAGTCGTTGTCGACGCGCTTCTTGCCCTTGCTCGGGTCGACGTTGATCACGCCCACTTCGTTCACGTCGACTTCCGTACGCTGGAACACGGGCGTGATCTTGACGCGCCACTTGACCGGCTCGAACGCCTGCGGCGCTTCGAACAAGTCGAACGTCGTCGAGATCTGCGTGACGAACACGCGCTGGTTGGGGTTGCCGAAGAACTCCGACGACACGGGCCCCGGTCCGGTGTTGCCTGAAGAGGTCGGTACGCGCTTGAACTCGGCGGACTGTTTGAACGTGCCGCTCAGGTTGAAGAAGAGATCTTCGGTGCCGAGGATCGGGAAGTCGCCCTTCAACACGTTCTGGTGATAAGGATTCCACGGATGCGCGATCTCGTTGATCTCGTACCCGCGCAAGTCGATGCCGTCCGGCGTGTAACCCGGCGCGAGCCAGCGCGAGAAGATCGGCTCGAAGTCGCGCGGTTCGTCGCCGCTCTGCGCGGTCTGCTTCTCCTGGCTGTGCTCGATGGGCTTGTCGTCGTTGGCCGCGGCCACCGCTTGCTCGACATGCGGAGCTTGCTGCATGGCTCTCGCTGTGCCGTCGAGCCCCACGCAAGTCGTGGCAACGAAGCCGACCAGCGTGCAACAAGTACATCGACGAGAACGCCGTGAAGAACGGCGCGCGTGCGTATGAGCCATGGGGGGGGACTCTACGTGCGTCACGATAGGCACCGGTTCCCCGTGCGAGCAATGACGGTCCGGTTTCGTGCGCCGAGGTCGAGTAGCGAACGGTTCCGTCGGCTCCTAGACTCGTCACCCACCGGGCTTGCGGCGCCAACGCGCGTGCGATGCCGGTCCAAAGCCTCTTCGAGAGAGCTCCCCCATGTCCAGGTCGATGAGTTCGCGCGCAAAAGACCGCTCGACGAGCCCGTGCGTAGCCGGTCGAGCGCTGATCTCGTTCGCCGGCATGGCGACGATTTTCGCCGCCGGCCTCACGGGCTGCTCGGGCAAAGGCAGCGGTAGCGAGTCGAGCGTCGTCGCGGTCTCGTTCGCGCCGGTCACGACGAACGACGTGCTCACGCAGATCGAGATCGACGACATCATCGAGCGCGCCGAGATGTCCGTCGATGCACCCAACATCGCGATCGCGATCGTCGATCGCACGGGCAACATCCTGCGCGTGTGGAACCGCAACCCTGCGTCGCAGGTCGGCGACGTCGACAACAAGATCGCCGTCTCGATCGCGCGAACGGCCGCGTTTCTCTCACACAGCCAGGCCCCGCTCACGTCGCGCACGGGTCAGTTCATCAGCACGTTCCACTTCCCCGTCGTGTTCGACACGAACAACTTCGCAGCACCGATCGATCCGACATCCACATCGCCGACGCAGCCGACGCTCGGCGTCGCGAACACGGGGCAAGGCCCGCTGTGGCAAATCGACGCGAGCGATCGCGGCGCGGTGTACGGTCCCTTCGACGCGGGTCAGTCGCTACCGCAGCTCACAAATCCCGACGGCAGCACGCCGAGCCCCGGATTCACTGCGTTGCCCGGAGGCGTGCCGCTCTACAAGCGCATGGAGATCGTCCCGGCCGGCACGGTCGCGCGTCGTCTTGTCGGCGGCATCGGCGCGTACGTCACGACGGGTCCGACAGGCACGGGCAATCCGCTGCCGGAAGTCGCTGAGTACGTCGCGTTCAACGGCTCGCTGATGCCACACCCGACTCCCGGAGGCGGCCCGCCGCCGTTCGAAGACTACTCGTTCGGACCCATTCCTCCCGAAGGCGCCGTGTACCTCGTCGGCATCCTGCTCCCCTACCTCCAACAGGTGTCGGCGCCGCCCGGATTCGGGCCGGGTGCAGTCGACGGCATCACCGTGTTCACGTCGGGCGCGCCGGGTGCGCCAGATCCGATCAACGACCTGATCACGCCGCGCGACAGCCCGAGCGGTGCGACGTTCACCGCGAACGAAGTGCGCACGCTCGTCGACCAGACCGCGGCGGCTGCGCGTGAAGTGCACGCAGCGATCCGGTTGCCGGCCAGCTCGCCCTGCAGCATGGTCATCGGCGTCACCGACACGAACGGAGAGATCCTCGCGCTCTTGCGCATGGACGACGCGACGTTGTTCTCGGTCGACATCGCGATCACGAAGGCGCGCAACGCGTACTACTACTGCAACCCGCTTTCGCTCGATTTCGACGGCGCGCGAGCAGGTCAACATCCGCTGGCGGGCATCGTTCCGCCCGGCACCGCGATCACGAGCCGCACGCTCGGCTTCCTCTCGCAGCCGCGTTTTCCGCCGGGAATCGACTCGTCGAGCCTCGAAGGTCCGCTCTATCCGCTCGCGCTCGAGAACCGCAAGCCGTCACGCTTCGACCAGATGGGCTTCGCGCCGACCGCTGCGAACCAGAGCGGCATCATCTTCTTTCCCGGCAGCGCCGCGCTGTACCGCAACGGCGTGCTGATCGGCGGCATCGGCGTGTCGGGCGACGGCGTCGAGCAGGATGACCTCGTCACGACGCTCGGCATCCAGCGTGCGGAAGCGATTCTCGGATTCCAGATGGAGCCGCCGGCGAACATCCGCTGCGACAACTACTCGTATCAGGGCGTGCATCTCCCCTACGCGAAGTTCCCGCAGAACCCCGGCGGATAGCCAGTTGTGGCTGGCGCCGGTATCCCGGAAT
>JBBQNP010000010.1:0-56921 GCA_038330085.1 Planctomycetota bacterium
GCTCGAAAATAGCGCGCGCTTCGTCGGGCCGCGCGTGACGGTCGGTGAGGCTCGAGAGGATGAGGACGGGGGTGGTGTGCGGGATGGATGGGGCGTAATCGATCGGCGCGATGCGGTCGAGGTCGCGCAGGAAGATGGGCGAAACGGTGCGCAGGCCGGCGTAGGCGATCGAATCGAAGAGAGGTGGAAGTGCGAGCTCGAGGCGGTTCTTGATGGCGGTGCACAGATCGCTGTAGGGACACTCGAGGATGTAGGCGGTGACGCGTTGGCCGAGTTCGGGTGAGGCGAAGAGGGCTGCGGCGGCACCCATCGAAGTGCCGTCGACGACGATGCGGGCGTTGGGGAAACGGGCGTGCAGGTATTCGACGGCGGCGATGAGGTCGAAGCGCGCGCTCCATCCGACGTCGATGGTTTCTCCGGACGAGTCTCCGTGTCCGCGCAAGGTGAGCGCGAGGACGCCGTATCCGGCGGCCGTGAGGATCCGCATGCGCGAGACGAGCGCGGATCGGTTTCCGCCGAGACCGTGGAGGAGGATGACGATGGCGTGATCGGAGCGCGATGGGACGAACCACGCGCCGATCTGCTCGTGATCGCTCGTGCTGAGACGCACGTCTTGGGTTTGAGCGCGCAGGTCGGCAGGAACGATTTCGGCGAAGGGCGGATGCCTGCGGTGCGTGAGCTTGAAGGCGACGAAGGATGCGGAAGCGAGCCAGCCGACGAGGAGGAGTGCGAGCGTGATCGCGGCGAGACGGAGGCGCTTGGTCGCGCGCGGGCTCACTGCGTGATCGCGCGGCGTAGTGCGGCTTCCGGAGCGGAGTCGTCGAACGTCACGCGGCCGCGCGAGTAGATGACCCCGAGCCGCTGCCACAGGTCCTTCAGGTCGACCTTCACGCCTGCATCCTTGTGCTGCGCGTAGAGCTCGGAGAGAACCGGCACGCCGACGGCTTTGTCCATCTTGGCGAAGACGTTCTCGATCGTGGCGGATCGTTCGAGCGTCCAGTCGTCGCGCACGAGGGATGCGAGCGCGTCGCGCAGCCCGAGCTTGTTCGACGTGCGCCTGCGGATCTCGACGTCGGCGATCGCGCAGAAGAGCGCGCCGCCCCAGTACGTTCGTCCCCAGGTGGGCGTGTTGTCGAGGCCGCGGTCGTTGTGCTTCGGCTGGCCTTGCGGGAGGCCTTCGACCAACTGCTTCCACACCTCCGCCTCGTCCTCGAACCCCGCGAGCTTGCGCGCGATCGGCTCGACATAGGTCGCGAGGCCCTCCTCGAGCCAGTGGTGGTTTTCCGCGAGATCGGGCAGTGCCGTGTGCACCATCTCGTGCGTGAGCACCCAGTCGCGCGCGAAACCGGCGGCGTCCGTCTTCTCGCCGACGACGATGCGGATCACGGAACGGCCGTACTCGACGCGCGTCATGCCGTCGTCGATGCCGCGGCCGGATCGCATCGAGACGAAGACGTTCATGTCGGCGACGGGCGGATGACCGTAATACGCGGTGACGGCGCGGAGGGCGTCTTGGGTCCAGCCGACGATCGCTTCACGGTGAGCGGCGTCGGGCTTGTCTTCGATCTCGAGGTGCACGCGGCCGCCGCGGTGCTCGAGCGTGATCCCCTTGTCGGATTCCGTCACGTGCACCACGTCGTCGGTGTGGTCGGTGCCGTCGACGTGCCCGGTGTCTGCGCTCACTGTGCCGTCCGCGCGTTCGGGATCCTCGGAGTGCGTGGCGTCGGTAGCGCCGCATCCGGCGAGGCGCAGCAGGAGGATGCCGGCGATCAGGGAGAGTGTTGCGGTACGCATCACGAGATTCGGCTCGTGAAGTGGTACGTCCCCGCCGGAAGATCGATGACGATTCTCCGATTCTCGAGCTTGCGCACGTCGATGCCCTTCACCTTGGTCGCAGGTTCGCCGCCTTCGGTGACGCTCTCCTTGTCCTTGGCCGGCAGCTCGAGCGTCGCGGTCGTGTTCGCGGGGATCGTGCAGTCGTAGGTGAGCGCGCCATTCTCCACGCGCCAGGAGACCGAAAGGGCGCCGGCGATCGAGGCGTGCTGTGCCTTGGCCCAGGTGACGTTGCCGTCGATCATCGGACGCAGGAGCACGTGCTCGAATGCGCGCTGACCTTCCGCCGAGGAACGCGTCGGACCGTCGAGGATCGGCATGAGCTCGATCGGTCCGGACGACACGTGCTCGTCGACGACGTCGATGCCGGCGATCGTGCTCGTCATCCACTCGCCGATCGAGCCGAACGCGACGCTGTCGAAGGAGTTGTCGGTAGGTGCGGCGAAACCGCGGTCCTTCACGAAGCCGTCCCAGCGCTGCCATGTGGTCGTCGCGCCCGCGTCGATCTGATTGCCCCACGAAGGAGCCGCGCGGCGTTGTGCGATCTTCAGCGCGAGATCGTGATGACCGTGACGTGAGAGCGCGAGCAGCACGTGGTGCGACGCGTGCATGCCGGTGGTGAGTGCGCCGTGCGCCTCGTCGATCTTGCGCACGAGTTGCGCGACGGCCAGGTCCTCGAGCCGCGGATCGCCGGCGAACAAGTCGAAGTCGAGCGCGAGCGCGTAACCCGCCTGCGTGTCGCCTTCGATGCGGCCGTTCTCGCTCACGAAAGCGTGGCGGAACGCAGTGCGCACGTCCTTGCAGAGCTGGTCCAGGCGCTCGGCATCCGTCGATCGCGACAGCGCGTAGGCCGACTTCGCCGCGAGCTGGCACGAGCGCGCGAAGAACGCGGTCGCGAACACGTCGCGCGGCACTGCGCCGCCCTCGGGCTTCCATCCGTCGACGCGCACGCTGTCGCCGTTGAAGCGATCGCCGTAGTCGCTGCCGCGCGCGTCCTTCCACACCAGGTCGGGGTTCTTCGCGTGCACGAAGTCGATCCACTTCAGCATCGACGGCAAGCTCGCCGTGAGCAGACGCTGATCGTGGTAGTGGAGGTACAGCTCCCACGGCAGGAACACGCCCGCGTCGGCCCAACCCGGCGTGCCGCTCTGGAGGTCGGCCTCGAGCGGATGCGGCGCGACGTCGGGAAAGCGACCGTCCTTCGCTTGCGCACCGCGCACGTCGACGAGCCACTGCGTGAAGAACGAAGCCAGGTCGGCTTGCATCAGCGCGGTCGGCACGAAAGGCAACAACGCGCCGAGATCGCCGACGCGCGAATCACCTTGCGGCGCGTCGATCGGCACACCGACGAAATCGTTGCGACGCGTCCAGGCGATGTTCTTCCACAACTTCGTCAGCATCGGATCGGAGCATTCGAACGAGCCGACCTCGCGCACGTCGCTCGAGTAGGGCAGCGCGCGCACCGCGGCGAGATCCAGCGGCACGCCCGGGCCCGTGATCTCGACGTAGCGAAAGCCGTGGATCGTGCACTGCGGTTCCCAGGTTCCCGTGCGCTCGGGCGATGCTGCGGCGGTCGGCCCGAAACCTCCGTCGGGCGTTCTGGGGTCCGCCGCGCCGACCTGCAGCCCGATGAAGCCGGGCCTCGACACGAACGTGTCGGTCTGCGCTGCGGTCCCTTGATTGTCGGTCCACAACAGCCCCTTGTCGTCGAGCGCTTCGGCGTAGCGCAGCACGTATGTCGTGAACTCGTTCGTCGGCGCCGGGCGAATGCGCACGACGCCGTCGATGACCTGTCCGAAATCGTAGACGTAGTGGTTGGGCTGCGGCTGCGACACGGCGATGGCTTGGATCTCGTTTCCGGCGCGAATGGGCTCAGCGACCTGCGCGAACATCGCCGGGTGCTTTTCGCCCGGCTCGACCGGCTTCCAGTCGTCGTCGATGAACTTCGGTGTGCTCAAGTTCCAGCCGCGCAGCTCGATGCGCGAGTCGAACGACTCGCCGTCGAGCAGGTCGGATGAGCGCATCGGGTTCGAGCGGGACCACTTCCACGTCTTGTCCGTGCCGAAGACGATGGTCTTGTCGCTCGTTTCGACCTGCAGATGCGCGCGGAACTGCGGCGTGTCGCCGTACAGACCGCGCTGCGTGCGATCCGCTTTTCCGTCGGGGCGTCCGATGCGGCCTGAGTACCAACCGTCGCCGAGCACGACGCCGAAAGCGTTCACGTCCTGCTGCAACAGCGATGTGACGTCGATCATCTGGTAGGGAACGCGCGTCGAGTAATCCGTCCAACCCGGCGCGAGCCGATCGGCGAGCACGGGGATGCCGTTGATCGTGACCTCGTACGAACCGAGCGCGGACATCGCGAGCAACGCGCGCTTGGGCACGCCCGGCAGATAGAACTCCTTGCGGATCTGCGCCGCGGGCTGCAACTCCTTCTGCGCGCCGGCACGCGGCATGAGCTCGCCGTCGTTGAGCGCCTTGACCGTCCAGCCGCCTTCTTCGAGAGAGTCGCCCGCGGTTGCGACGGCTTCGGGCGCGATGTTGTGGTCCCCTTCGCGCAGCTCGATCTCGCCCAGCGCAAACGCGTAGCCCTTGTCGCCGTCTTGCTGCATCTTCTGGATGACGACGCGCACGAAGCGGAACTTGTAGCGTGAGAAGTGGAACGTCAGCGGCTCGGCGCCCGCATCGGGCAGGTCCTGCCAGATGTACTGATCCGCGCGCAACGCCTTTGCACCGAACTCGCCGGTGTCGTCGACCCACACCTGCAGCCGCAGCGGGAAGAGCACGCCCTTGGTCTTGGGATCGCCGCTCGGTCGCGCCGGATGGATCGTGATGCTGTCGAAGATGCGTGTCTGACCGAAGTCGATCTGCACGTACTTGAAGTCGTCGGCGGTCTTCGACCACGTGCTGTGGTAGCCGAGCACCGGAGCGGCGGACGTCTTCGCCTTCGGCGTCGCGGGCGCGATCCATTCGCCGCGCCAGTCGCTCTCACGCATCGGACCGACGGTGAACGAAGCGGGCGCGCTCCAGGGCGAGGGCTTGCTCGACGAATCCCACGTGCGCACGACCCAGTAGTATGTGTGCCACGGCACGAGCTGGTGTCCCGCGTACGCGATCTGGTTCGTGTCGGGCAGCGGGACCTGTTTGCTGTCCCACTCGTCGCCTTGCTCTTGCGCGAGGAGCTGCTTGTTCTGGCTGACGATCACGCGATAATAGGTCTGCGTCGCGCCGCGGCGCGCGTCGTCGAGCTCCCACGAGAAACGCGGAGCGGGCGCGTCGATGCCGAGCGGTTCGGTCTTGTACTCGACGCGCAGGTTCTTCGGCGCGCGCGCGGCTTGCACGGTCGCGGCGGCCGGTGCGGCGGCGACCTGCGTGCTCTCGCTCTTCGCGCGCACCTGCACGACGACGAAGAGGACGACGACGAGCGCTGAGGCCAGTCGGAAAAGACTTCGGGTTCGCATCATCGAGAAGCTCGCATGCGGCGCGATCCGTCGGGGACGTCGCGCAGGCTCGCGCGATCCGTCGGTGACGACCTTCGATCTCGCGCGATCAGTGGATGAGGCCATAGAAGGAGGCCATAGAAAGAGGATAGTTGGACTCGGGCACGAAAGCGGACCAGTATAGGAGTCACCGGTTGCGAACGCTGTCGGTCAGCCGGATGGAACTGCGACTCTCTCCCGCGATATCGACCGAAGAACGAGAGGGCTTGCGACCGTGAACGAGAGACAGCCGACCTGGATCGAGGTCTCGCGGACCCCCGATCGGCGTGTGAGTCGGCATCACGCGCTCGTCCTGCAGGCGATGGGTGTGCCGCACGGGACCCTGCAGGTCGACGATTCGTTCGTGATCGTCGCGCGAGAGGACTTCGCCGACCGGGCGCGCGAGGAGATCGTGCGCTACGAGCGCGAGAACGTCGGCTGGCCGCCGCGCGAAGCCCACGTTCAGCCGATCAGCCAGGGCATCCACGCCGCGATCGTGTACTGCGGCGTGATCGCGCTCGTCTACATCCTGCAGCATCGCGAGATGTACGGGCTCGATTGGACGGCGTTGGGACAAGCCGACGCCGGCCGCATCCGAACGGGCGAATGGTGGCGCGCGATGACGGCGTTGTCGCTGCACGTCGACCTGCCGCACGTCGCGGGCAACATGGTGTTCGGGGCGGCGTTCGGGATCATCCTCGCGCAGAGCATCGGGGTCGGGTTCGCGTGGTGGGGCTTCCTCTTGACTGGCACGATCGGGAACCTGTTGAACGCATATTTCCAGGACGCGTCGCACCGCTCGATCGGGGCGTCGACGGCGGTGTTCGGCGCGCTCGGGTTGCAGGTCGCATTCGAGTGGATGCGGCGCAAGCAGTTGCGGTACGTCGGCTGGAGGCGTTGGGCCCCGTTCGTGATGGGTCTCGGCCTGCTCGGTTGGCTGGGCACGGGTGGTGCTTCGATCGACGATCCCAAGGCGCTCGAGAAGGCGCTCGACACGGTCGACGTCATGGCGCACGTGTTCGGTTTCCTGGCCGGCGCGCTCGCGGGGATCGCGTTGGGCATGCGCGACAAGCCGCTGCGGATCCGGCCGATGGGACAAGCGGTGTTGACGGTCTCGGCCATGCTCGCGTTGGTCGGCGCGTGGGTTCTGGCACTCGCGTTCGGGCATTGAGCGGGTCGCGAGCCGCCGGATCTCGCCGCTTTTTCCTGATGCTCACAGCGTGCGACGTGCTTCGCGCGGCATCATCGAGATCCGATGAAGAGCGATAGCGGCGGGCCCTCCGGAGAAGTTCCCGAGTCGGAGCTGCCGGTGCCGCAATCGCCACGGCAAACGTCGCAGTCCCCCCTTCAGACAGCGTAGTCCCCCTGCACACGTCACAGTCCCCCCTGCAGACATCGCAGCAAAACTGGCTCGCAAAGCTCGTCGACGTGAAGCCGGGTGAAGGCCTCACGCTGGCACTTTCGGCCCTTTACTTCTTCACGCTGCTCGCGGGCTATTCGATCCTGCGACCTGTTCGCGAGGCGATGGGGCTCTCCGGCGGTGCTGACAAGCTGCCGTTGCTGTTCACCGGCACGATGATCGGGATGATCCTCGTGAACCCGGCGTTCGCGTGGCTCGTCACGCGCGTGAGACGACGCGTTTTCATCCCGGCCGTGTACGTGATCTCGATCGCGTTCCTCATCGGTTTCCGGGTTGCGTTCGACCTCGTGCCCAAATCGCACGAGACGTGGATCGCCTATCCGTATTTCGCGTTCGTCAGCGTGTTCAACCTGTTCGTCGTCTCGGTCTTCTGGGGGTTCATGGCGGATCTCTGGCAGCTCGAGCAGGCCAAGCGCTTGTACGGGTTCATCGGCGCGGGCGGAACTCTCGGCGCTTTCGTGGGCGCGCTCTCGACGACGTGGTTGGCGACGCGCATGGGCAGCTTGAACCTGCTCTATCTGTCCGCGGGAATGCTGTTGTTGTCGATCGGGTGCATCCAGTGGTTGATGCACATCCACCACATCGATCGCGTCGGCGAGCGATCGCGGCCCGGTGACGAGGAAAGACACCTGCGCGGCCCCCCCACCGCGGCCGACACGTGGCGCGGGGTGAAGCTCGTCGGCACGAATCCGTACCTGCGCACGATCGCGTCCTACACGTTCTTGTACGGCCTCATCGGGACGTTCCTCTACTTCCAGCAGGGCCACTTGGTCGAGAGCGGCATCCCGAACCGTGACGATCGCACGCGCTACTTCGGCATCGTCGACACGGTCGCGCAGTCGATGACGGGTCTCATTCAGATCTTCTTCACCGGCCGGTTGATCAAACGGTTCGGCATCACGTTCGCGCTGAACACGCAACCTGTCATTGCGCTCGTCGGCTGGATCGCGCTGGCCTGCACCATGCTGTTCGGACCGAGCTTGTTCGCACCGGGTTCCAGGCTTGCGGGGCTGACGCCGGAGCTGTGCGTGCTGGTCGTCGTGCAGGTCCTGTTGCGCGCGAGCAACTTCGCGACAGCACGTCCGGCGCGCGAGTCGCTGTACACGGTCGTGGGTCGGGAAATGAAGTACAAGTCGAAGAGCTTCATCGACACGTTCGTGTACCGATTCGCCGACGCGACCGGCGGATGGACGTTCGCGGGGCTGCAGTGGGCCGGTCTCGCGTTGCCCGCGATCGCCGTCGTCACGATCCCGCTGACCGGCGTGTGGATCCTGGTCGGACGCGCGCTCGGTCGACGTCAGCGCGAGCTCGTCGCGGAGAGCTCGGCGGCCGAGACCTTGGGGAACCAGACGATCGCGTCGAAGTCGGCTGCGATCGCGTAGTCCCAGGGCGTCTCGCTCGCGGCGCCGCACGTGGCGCGCGCGCTGCGCAGGTTGCGTCGTTGTGTGAGCCAGGCAGCGGCGGCCGCGTCCTTGTCGATGCTGCGCAGGTCGAAGAGCGCTTCGCCCTTGCCGCAACCTTCCAGCGCGATCTCGAGCGTCGTGCGTGCGTCGGCCGGGAGCTCGACCACGCGCGGCGCACGCACGCCTTCGCCCGTGTCGTTCGGATCGTACGCGAGGAACGAGCCGGTTCCGCACGCGGTCGCGACGCACACGGGCTTCGTGCCCGAGAGCTTCGCGAGCTGTGCCGCGAACGTGGTCGCATCGCCCGCACGCCCGAGGTCGCGCACGTTCACGAACGCGAGCACGCGGTGCGGCTGGCCGCCCTGCATCGAAGCATCCAGCGCGTTCTCCGCCAGGATGCGGCCGCGCGGATCCTCGTCGCCGGCTTCGCGCTCGAAGCGCATGGTCTCTTCGTACTGCGCGAACGCCTTCACGAGTCGCATGGCGCGCGTGAACTCCGCAGGGCTCGAACGGGAAACGAGCAGCTCCCGCGAGTCGTTGAGCACCGAAACCTGTTCGTCGATGCCGTACCGCATGACGCCGCGCTCGTTGTCGTCGAGGAACCAATAGCGCGGTCGTCCGTTGCGACCGGGCAGACGCAAGCCGTCGAGCACGCGCTCGGCGCGCGGAAGTCCCTCCGGGTAGGCCTTGCGCACGAAGTCGAGCACTGCCGGCAGCAACGGACTCGGCTCGCCGACGCCGATGCCGGCGAAGGTGGGCTTCACGGTCGCTGCGTGCAGCGTTTCGAGGAACGCGCGCGCATCCGCGGCGTCCCACCCCCACGCTCCGAAGCTCTGCGCGATCGCAGCGGGATCGCCCTTGCCTGTGTGGATCCACGCGTCGGCGGCTTCGCCCTCGGCGAAGCCCACGTCGACGGCGACGACGGTGAAGCCGTGCGAGTCGCTCCATACGTCCTTCTCGAAGCGCCCGATCTCGTGCGTACCCTCGAACGCGCGGCCGACGAGCGCGAAACGCGCGGAATCCTTGCCGGCGGTGAGCAAATCGGCGGGCAACGCAGTGCCTTCCGTGCGGTGTGCTTTCAACCACTCGACCACCGGCGCGGGCGCCGCAACCAGCGCGGGGGCGCTGGCCTGAGCACTCTGGCACGCTTCGGCGAGCGTGTTCGTGGCGGTGATCGCGATGGCGGCGACGAGGAGCGTGCGCATTCGGGCCAAGATACCGCCTCGCGCCGCACGCGTGAACGCCGGCGTGCTCGTTCTCCGGCTCAGGCCGCGGGGATGTCGCCCGCGAGGTGCAGGATGTCGAACACCGGCCGCGCGCCCGCCTCGATCAGCGCCTGCGTCGTGTCCGCGCCGTCCTCGATCACGAGCTGCACCCAATCCAACTGCTGTGAGCGGTGCACATGCAATGCGCGCAGCAGGTCTCCGGCGTATCGGGGCGACGTCACACGGAACGGGAACGCACCCGGGAACTCCGCATCGAAGCGCGCGAACCCGAAACGATTGCCCCGCATGTCGACGAGCTGCACGAGCAGTTGTCCCGTCATCTCGCGCAGGCGCAGGAGCTTGCCGTCGGGCAGTTGCATGTCGCGCTCGATGTCATCGTCTTCCGCGGGATCGACGTCGCACCCGGCGAGCGTCGCGTCGAACTGCATGCGCAACGCGTCGGTCCAGTCGATGCGCACGACGCTGCTCGCGTGTTGCTCCTTCATGCCTACCGATTCGTACAGGCGCATCGCGGGCAGGTTGTCGGGTTTGACGTTGAGCTCCCAGCGTTTGCAGCGCGCCTTGCGCAACCGCTCGGCGATCACGTTCATCAGCGCGCGCCCCACACCGCGCCCGCGCGCCGACGGATCGACGACGACGTGACGAATGAAGCCGAGGTCCCCGAACACTTCGACGAACGCGTACCCGACCTTGCGGCCCTCTTCCTCGAGGAAGAACGTGTGCGGCATCAGGTCCGCGACCCAGCGCTCCACGCTTGCCGGGCGATCGCTCGTTAGCAGCTCGGCGAAGTACCGCACGAAATCGGCGTGATCGCCGTTGCCGGCTTCACGGATGGTGAACGAGGGTTGCACGACACCCGAGGATAGCGACGGACAAGTCTCGCCCTGCGCGCAGAACTTCCAGTACGATCCGCCGCCCCACCCGCTGCCACCCCCCCCGACAGAGGACCGAATGACTGCACCCGACGACGCCAGGATCATGACCGAAGAGCCGACGATCTTCGGTCACCCGCGCGCTCTGTACGTCCTGTTCTTCGCGGAGATGTGGGAGCGATTCTGTTACTACGGCATGCGCGCATTGCTTGCGCTGTACGTCGTCCAGCAGTTCCACAAGCCGCAGGCCGAGGCTTCGACGAGCTACGGCGCGTTCACTGCACTCGTTTACGCGCTAGGCATCTTCGGCGGGACGATCGCAGACCGCGTGCTGGGCTATCGGCGCTCGATCATGCTCGGCGGCACGATCATGGCCATCGGCCTGTTCATGCTGATGGTGCCGACGGAGCGCATGTTCCTGTTCGGGCTCGCGACGATCATCGTCGGCAACGGGCTCTTCAAGCCGAACATCTCGACGCTCGTCGGCAAGCTCTACAAGCCGGGCGATCCGCGGCGCGACGGCGGGTTCACGATCTTCTACATGGGCATCAACATCGGCGCGACGCTCGCACCGCTCGTGTGCCAGTGGATCTCGGAGAAGATGGGCACGCCCGGCAATCCCGACTACCGCTACGGCTTCGTCGCCGCCGGCGTCGGCATGCTGCTCGGACTCGTGACGTTCGGCCTCGGGACGCCGCTGCTGAGGGGCCATGGCAAGGCGCCCGAGAACCGCCAGAGCATGGGCTGGTTCCTACCCGTGATCGTCGGCGCCGCGTTGGTCGTCCCCGTCATGTACTTCCTCCTCGGGAAGGCCGATTGGACCGGATACATCCTGTTCTCGTTCGGCGGGGCGATGTTCCTGTTCCTGCTGTACATCGCGTTCAGCAGCGAAATGATCACGCGCCAGCGCATGTTCGTGCTGGTCATGCTGCTCGTCTGCAACATCGTGTTCTGGACCGCGTTCGAGCAGGCGGGCAACTCGCTGAACTTCTTCGCGGTGCAGCACATCGATCCGCTCTCGTTCCACTACCACGCATCGGTGCTCGACCCGACGATCCCCGGCGACACAGGTGACCGCCTGTGGTCGATGCCGGCCGAGTGGTTCCAGTCGGTGAACGCGATCTTCATCGTGCTGCTCGGCCCGCTCTTCGCGTCGTTGTGGGTGAAGCTCGACAGGAGGGGCAAGAACCCGTCGATCCCCCGCAAGTTCGGGCTTGGCCTCCTGCAGGTCGGCCTGGGCTTCGGGCTGCTCGTGCTCGCGATCCGCGCCGTCGGTCCGAACGGACTGGTGCCGTTCTACATCCTGGTCGGGCTCTATTTCATCCACACCATGGGCGAGCTGTGCTTGTCGCCCGTCGGTCTGTCGATGGTCACGAAGCTCGCTCCGGAGAAGATGGTCGGGATGGTGATGGGATCGTGGTTCATCTCGATCGCGATGGGGAACTTCCTCGCGGGGAAGGTCTCCGAAGCCGCGGCCGACAAAGTCGCAGCGGTCACGGAAGCCGGTGCGAGCGCGGCAGGGCACACTCTTCAGGCGGCGAAGTGCATGGCGTACGGCGAGACGTTCACCGTCCTGATGTGGGCCGTGATCGCGGTCGGCGTCGTGTTGTTCCTCGTCGCGCCGTTCATGAACCGCTGGATGCACGGAGTGAAGTGAAATGTTGTCAGCGCACTACCCCGCACACATCGCGACGCGTCAGCGAACGACCGAGAAGGCGCTGGCGGCGACGCAGTTCGACGCGCTCGTGATCCAGAGCGGCGTGCCGTTCACGTACTTCGTGGACGACATGGACGCGCCGTTCCATCCGACGCCGCACTTCGCGCACTGGACGCCGCTCGAAGGGCCGTTCCATCTTTTGCACATCCGACAGGGGCGCAAGCCGCAGCTCGTGCGCGTGTCGCCCGAGGATTACTGGTACGAACAGTCGGCGCTCGGCTCGCCGTTCTGGGCGAGCGAGTTCGACGTGACCAGCGTGCCCGACGTCGAAGCGGCTTGGAAAGCGCTCGGGATGAAGGGGCGCACGGCGTACCTCGGCGACCAGCCCGCTCAGGCGAAGAGCCACGGCATCGCTGAGGACGCGATCAACCCCAAGCAACTCGTCGCGCGCCTCGACTGGGAGCGCTCGACGAAGAGCGACTACGAGGTTGCCTGCATCGAAGAAGCCGAAGCGCACGCCGGGCGCGGTCACCGCGCGGCGCGCGGTGCGTTCGTCGAGGGAGCTTCGGAGCTCGAGATCCACCACGCGTACGTGCAGGCGGTCGGCTGCGTCGACGAGGATCTGCCTTACAACACGATCATCGCGCTCGACGAGAAAGCGGCGACGCTTCACTACTACAAGAAGCGCACGAACCGTCATGGTCACGTGCTGCTCGCGGACTGTGGCGCGACGGTCAACCGCTACGCGTCCGACATCACGCGCACTTGGACCACGCCGAAGGCCGACGCAGACTTCGTCGCGCTGGTCGCGGCGATGGACCGCATCCAGCTCGAGCTGTGCGCGATGGTGAAGCCGGGGTTGCCCTACCTCGACCTGCACCACGCTGCGCACGTCAAGATCGCCGACCTGCTGCACGAGCGCGGGATCATCAAGGAGCGCGGCGAAGAAGCGGTGAAGCTCGGCTTGACGGCGCCCTTTTTTCCGCACGGATTGGGCCATTTCCTCGGTCTGCAGGTGCACGACGTGTCGGGTCACCAGAAGTCACCGGAGGGTGGCCGCAACGAGCCGCCCAAGCAGTACCCCTACTTGCGCACGACGCGCACGATCGAGCCGGGTCAGGTGTTCACGGTCGAGCCCGGTCTGTACTTCATCGACATGCTCTTGCGTCCGCACAGGAGCGGTCCGCAGAAGTCCATGTTCGACTGGAAGTCGATCGACCGGCTGTCGGCGTGCGGCGGGATCCGCATCGAGGACAACGTGCTCGTCACGCAGGACGGGCACCGCAACTTGACGCGCGCGCACATCTGATCGAAGGGGCGGCGCCGGAGCGTGCCTGGATCCTGTCGCCGGTAGTCCCGGCGATAGGTGCCTGGCTCGGTCCGGCCCATTCCTCTCACGAAACGGAGCAGCAACCATGATCGAAGTCGTCGACATCGAAGAGAAGCTCGCACTGTTCAGCGAGTCGTGGCAACCGAAGATCGTCGGACAGGTGAACGACACGCTCGTCAAGCTCGTCAAGTTCACAGGCGACTTCGTTTGGCACCACCACGATCACGAAGACGAACTGTTCTTCGTCGTACACGGGAAGTTCACGATGAAGTTGCGCACCGGTGACGTGGTCGTGAACGCAGGTCAGTTCGTCACGATCCCTCACGGCGTCGAGCACTGTCCGTGCGCCGCGGAAGAGTGCTCCGTCATGCTGCTCGAGCCGGTGACGACGTTGAACACCGGCAACGTCCGCAACGAACGCACGCTCGAGCGGCTCGAGCGATTGTGAAAGAATTCGAAGGACGCTGAGCGTGTTGATGCGGGTCGAACGCCCTTCAAGCGTGGCGTCGGTTGCTCGCAAAGCTCTGCAATATCGGGAATGCACTCGCTGTGCACCGTGTCAGGTCCGATTGCTGACGGCGACCTCCACAGCGGATATAAGATTCCCCCCACGTGACGCGATTTCATCATCCCAGCGCGTCAGACCCGTTCGCGCGACAAGCGCATTTCGCAGGAGACACTCGATGAGGACTTCCACTTGGATCACAGCCGCCGCATTGCTCGCGGTCGGTTTCGGAACGTACGCACTCACGGCCGATGCTCAAGGCAAGGACAAGCCCGCAGGCAAGCCCGCTGCATCCGGTGCGGGCATGGGTGACATGCAGATGCCGATGCCCGGGCCTGAGCACAAGCTGCTCGCCGAAACGGTCGGCAAGTGGAACTTCAAGATGAAGATGAACGGACCGACGGGTCCGATGGAGTCGGCGGGCACGTCCGAGCGCAAGATGTCCCTCAACGGCTGGTACCTCGAGGACAGCACGCACAGCACGATGATGGGCATGCCCTTCGAAGGTCACGGCTACACCGGCTACGACATGATGAAGAAGAAGTACGTCGGCACTTGGATGGATACGATGGCGGGCGGCGCGATCATGGCGTCGGAAGGCACGTACGACGCGGCTTCGAAGACGTTCACCTCCATGATGGACATGCCCGACCAGATGTCGGGCAAGTATGTGAAGGAGAAGGTCGTCACCAAGATGACCGACGCCGATCACATGACGTCGACGTTCACGACGGACGGCTCCGATGGCAAGGGCATGGGCGACTTCTCGCTCGAGTACACGCGCGCGAAGTGACTGCGGAACTACGTGCTTGGCGCCGATGGCTGGCATTCCCGGCGATCGGTGCTGGCACGGTTCCCCCACCCCGACTCAGTGACGAATACGTCGAGGCACTGCCCGACTCGGCGGGCGGTGCCACTCACCCGTCGACGAGAACATTGGCTACCGGCGCCGAGCACCACCCGGCGCAGCGCGTGAGAATGACACCGATGAAGATCCTGCTCGCTCACTGCATTCTCGCACCTGCACTCTTCCTGTCTGGCTGCGCCGCCACGCCGAGCCAGGACGAACTCGATCCCGCCAAGCATCAGGACGCGATGACGGCGAAATGGATGGAGTTCATGACTCCCGGCCCAGCGCACAAAGTGCTCGACACCAAAGTCGGACATTGGAACGTGGTGATCACGTCCTTCAACAGTGACCCGCCGACCGAGTCGACCGGCACGTCCGACATCCGCTGGATCATGGACGGACGCTACCTCGAAGAGAACGCGCAGAGCTCGTTCGACGGCGTTCCGTTCCAAGGGTTCGGCCTCAGCGGTTTCGACAACATCAAGCACGCCTACTGCATCACTTGGATCGACAACTTGGGCACGGGCTTCGTCCGATCGGAGGGGACGTACGCGCCCGAGTCGAGGACGTTCCACTACGCGAGCCAGACGCCCGACATCATGAGCGGCAAGTACGTGAAGAGCCGCTCGGTCGAGACGTTCGTCGACGACGACCACATGGCGGTCGAGTACTACGGACCCGGTCCCGACGGCAAGGAGATGAAGTCGATGGAGCTCCAGTACACGCGCGCGCACTGATCACGAAAAAGTCTCCGCCGGACTCGGACGAAGGCTCCGGTCCCGACCGCATCCTCCCGCGCCCGCTCACCCGAGCCTGCGCGGGAGGAATCATTTTCTCGAATCGGGACCGCCGACGAGGCACCTCCTCAAGCTCGCTCCACATCTCGGTCGATTCCTTCCGATCGAGAGCGAGAGTCACACCTCGCAAGGGGGAATCGTGCGAGAGAAGAAGAGTCCCGTCGTCGGAGCCACAGCGCTCCGCATCCAGCGCCGTCCGTTCAGCTTGATCTTGTGTGCGTTGGCGGTTGCGCCCGCGTGCAACCAGGGCCCTGCCAACCATTCGATCGAGGGCTCGCGCGTCGTCGAGAGCGCACCTGTCGACTTCGGACAATCGAGCACGACCGCCGAGCGATTCGGCTTGTCGAAGTCGTCCGGCACGAAATCGTCAGTACCGCCGAGCGCGCACGGCATGCCCGACGTCTCGGGTTCGGCGACGAAACCATCCGGCTTCGCGTGGACCACGCCGGCGGGATGGACGGAGAAGCCTGCGTCCTCGATGCGCGTCGCGAACTTCAACCCGGGTGGTGACGAACGCTGCGAGTGCTACCTGACGATGCTCAGCGGCGACGCGGGCGGTCTCGGTGCGAACGTCAACCGCTGGCGCACGCAGCTTGGGCTCGGCCCGCTCGGTGCGAGACAGCTCGAGGAGCTTCCGCAGAAGCCGATGTTCGGGCGCAACGCGGTGTTCGTCGACTTCGCCGGAACGTGGAAGGGCATGTCCGGCGGCGACGCGAAAGACCACTGGCGTCTCGCGGGCTTGTTGTTGCTGGATCCGAACGGCTCGGCGTTCTTGAAGATGACCGGCCCCGACGACGTCGTCGCAGCGCACATCGACGCCATGTGCAAGCTGGCGAATTCGTTCCGCAATGCGGGCACGCCCGTGAGCGATACCGACGCAACGCCGGCGGACAACGCAGCCGGCACGAACACTCCCGGTGCAACGACCACGTCCACTGCATCCGGTGCCCGTGAAAGCGCGGCGGGTTTTTCGTTCACGATGCCGGCCGGGTGGCGCCACGCTCCCGATCGTCCGGCGCGCGCGTTCACGCTCTTCGCCGGACCGGGCGAAGGCCTCGAGTGCTACGTCACGTCGCTCAACGGCGACGCGGGCGGCACGCTCGCGAACGTCAACCGCTGGCGGGGACAGCTCGGCTTGACGCCCGTTTCGGACTCGGACCTCGCGGCGATGACGCCGTTGCAGGTGATGGGTCGCGACGCCGTGCTCGTCGAGTGCGACGGTGCGGCGGCCTCGCTGGTCGGCGCGTCTTGCAACGGCGCGGATCACTCGGTGTTCGTCAAGATGACGGGCCCGCGCGACCTCGTGAAGGCGCAGCGCTCGGCGTTCCTCGCGTTCTGCGCTTCGCTCGGCGAGGCGAAGTGAACGTCGTGCGCTCGATCCTCGGGCGACTGCTGGCCGTCTTCTCGTCGCTGAAGACGAGCTGCGTCCTCATCGCGTTCCTGGGTCTGTTGACGTGGCTCGGAACGCTCGAGCAGACGCAGACGGGCCTGTACGAGGTGCAGAAGAAGTACTTCGAGTCGCTCATCCTCGTTCATCACGTCGGCTCCGTGCCGATCCCGCTGCCGGGCGTGTACCTGTTGATGGCGTTGTTGTTCGTGAACCTCGTCGTCGGCGGGCTCGTGCGCGTGCGCAAGGGCTGGCAGACGGCAGGCGTAGTCGTCGCGCACATAGGGATCGCGATGATGATCGTTTCGGCGTTCCAGACGTACAGCTACTCCGAGAGCGGACACGTCACGCTCTTCGAAGGCCAGCACTCAGACCAGTTCGAGAGCTACTTCCGCTGGGAGATCGTGCTCAACGAGGACCTCGGCAACGGCAAGGTCGGTGAGCACGTGATCCCCGACGAGCGCATCGTCGAGGCCCGCGCACACGTCGTGCGCGTGACGTCGGCGGACCTCCCCTTCGCGATCGACATCGAAGGCTCGTGGCCGAATTGCCGGCCCGAATGGGTCACCGCCCCGAAGACCGGCGAAACCTCCGCGCAAGGCGTGCGCCTCGCAGCGAAGCCGTCCGACGCGCAAGCCGAGGCCAACATCGCCGGCGTGAGCGTTGCGATCGTCGACGACGCGAACCACATGCGTCGCGAAGCGCTCTTGTGGGGTGCGGAAGCGAAACCGTTCGCGTTCGTCGCGGACGGCAAGGCGTGGACGATGTCGATGCACAAGGAGCGCTATCCGATGCCCTTCGCGATCGGCCTCCAGAAGTTCACGAAGGAGGATCACCCGCGCAGCGACATGCCCAAGTCGTTCTCGAGCGACGTGAAGATCCAGGAGGGTGCGACGTCGCGCGACGTGCGCATCTCGATGAACCAGCCGCTGCGCGAAGGCGGCCTCGTCGTGTACCAGGCCTCGTGGGGTCCGGCCGACGCGATGCCCGGACAGCCGTTGTTCTCGACGTTCGCCGTCGTGCGCAACCCGTCCGATCACGGACCGTTGTACGCCTGCATCGTGATCGCGCTCGGCCTCGTCTTCCACTTCTCGCGCAAGCTTCTGCGCTTCGTCCGCCTCGAAGCTCGCACGGCATGAACACGATTCATCGAGCGCTGTTGGTGGCGATCGCGGCTTGCCTCGCCGCACCGTTCGCGCGCACGCAGAGCCAGACGACGAGCGCGGGGTCGGAGGCCCAAAGCACGAGCGCGGGAACGAGCGCACCGGTTCAGCCGGCCGGCGCCTTCCTGGGCGAGTCGACGGGCGCGTCCGCTGCACCTTCGACCGATTCGAACGCGCCACAACCCGCCGATACGACGCACGCGCACGAGCACGTCGAGCCGAGCTCGCACGCTCCGTGGACGGCGCGCACGCTCGAGCTCTTCGGCAGCCTGCCCGTGCAGGACGGCGGCCGCATCAAACCGCTCTCGACGTTCGCCGGGTTCACGATGCTGCGCCTGAACGGCAAGCGCACGCTCACCACGTTCGACGACCAGAAGCAGGAACCGGTCGAGTGGATGCTCGACGTGCTCCTCTTCCCCGACATCGCGATCCGTCAGCCGGTGTTCATCGTGTCCGACGTCGACGCGGTCAGCGCGATCGGCGTCTCGATCGACGGCAAGAAGAAGCGCGACCGCTGGACATACGGCGAGCTGCAGCCGGGAATGCCGAAGCTCTTCTCGCTCGCGCACGACTACGACGCGGTCCCGCCCAAGGAACGCAGCACCGTGCAGCAGCAGGTCGTCGACCTCGCCAGCAACGTGATGAGCTTCCTGCGCCTCGCGCGCTTCTTCGAGTTCGCGCACGGCGGCGACGCGCAGGAGTCCGACGCGCTGGCGCTGATCCCCTGCGGAGTCGAAGCGCCTCCCGACAGCGCCTGGCTCACGCCGGCCGACGCTCTGCGCACGATCGGGCCGAAGACCAAGCTTTCCGAGACCAACGCCGCGCTGATCAGCGGCCTGGAAGCGCTCGTCGACAAACGCACGGATCCCGCCGGGTTCGAGAGCGCGCTCGACTCGCTTCACACGCGCCTCGTCGCGATGGCCGAGGTGCGCGGTGAGTACGCACGCGTGCCGCTCGAGCGCACCTACTACAAGCTCAACCTGATCGGATGGAGCCTGTCGCTCTTCGTCGGCGCGTTCCTCGCGGTCGCGTTCTCGTGGCTGCGGCCGAAGAACAAGCTCCTCTATCGCCTGACCGCCCTCGCCGTCTTCTCCGCGGCGGTGCTGCTCGTCGGCGCGATCGTGTTGCGCTGCATGATCCGCGGCCGCCCGCCGGTGTCGACGCTGTACGAGACGGTCTTGTTCGTCACCGGCGTGGGCACGCTGGTCGCGCTCTTCATCGAGTGGGTCTACAAGTCGCGCGTCGCCATCAGCGCGGCGGCCGTGCTCGGCATGATCGGTCTCTTCGTCGCCAACGGCTACGAGACGCTCGACAAGCAGGACACGATGCCGAGCCTCGTCGCCGTGCTCGACACGAACTTCTGGCTGGCGACGCACGTCACGTGCATCACAATCGGCTACTCGGCCGGCATGCTCGCGGCGCTGCTCGGCAGCGCATACCTGATCGGCAAGGTGTTCGGCTGGAAGCGCGACGACCCGAAGTTTCGGCGTGAACAGGCGCGCATGGTGTACGGCGTATTGTGCTTCGCCGTGATCTTCTCGACGGTCGGCACCATTCTGGGCGGCATCTGGGCGAACGAGAGCTGGGGTCGCTTCTGGGGTTGGGATCCGAAGGAAAACGGCGCGCTGCTCATCGTGCTCGCCGAGCTCGTGATCCTGCACGCGCGCATGGGCGGACTGTTGCGCGACCACGGCGTGTGCATGGCGGCCGCGTTCCTCGGCAGCGTCGTCGCGTTCTCGTGGTGGGGCGTCAACCTGCTCGGCGTCGGCTTGCACAGCTACGGCTTCACGAGCGGCATCCATACAGCGCTCTGGACCTACTACGGCATCCAGTGGGGCATCGTCGGTCTGGGCGGAATCGCTTTCTGGCGTGAACGAACATCCGGTGCGAAGGGAGTTCCGCATGCGGCCGCGGCGAACGTTCCCGAACCGCCGCCTGCGCTGCCGAACGGCAAGCCGACGCGCGCGAAGCGCACGCGCTCGGCTGCTTGATTACGTCTTGTGTCTCAAGACACGCGGTCGGACCTGCCGAACACGATCTGTACATCGAGGACGCGCACGTTGCGCGTGCTCTCGACTCCATCCAAGAGGGAACACCGTGATTCGCAGCACCTTCGCGCGCTCCTTTGCGCCCATCCTGCCCATGATGCTCGGTTTCGCGGCTTGTGCGAGCACGACCGAAGAGAGCGCCAGCGTCCGCAGGGTCGACGATCTGTTGTCCAACATCGAGACGGTGCAGGTCGACGTGACCGTTGCGAAGGAAAAGGCGCACAGTGCGCTCGCGGCGCTCACGAACCTCGTTTCTCCGAACTTCACGGGCGAGGCGGCGAAAGCCTACGCGACCCTGAAGACCAGCATCGACGACTCCGAGAAGCAGACGCTCGAGCTGCGCCGCAGCCTGCCGACCATGTCGGACTCGGCCGAATCGGTGTTCCGTCGCTGGACGTCCGACCTCGAAGCGTTCGGCAACACGCGCATGCGCCAGCGCAGCCAAGAGCGCCTCGACTAGACGCGCAACCGCTACCAGACGCTGTTGACGAGCACGCAATCGGCGCTCATTTCGTTCGATTCGTTCAACGCGGACATGAAGGACCAGGCGCTCTTCCTGGGCAGCGACCTCAACGCCTCGGCGATCGCAGCGATCACGCCCGACGTGCGCATTCTTCATCAGCAGGTCGTCGACCTCGACAAGCGCGCTGACATGTGTGCGAACGCCGCGCGTGCGTACGTCGAATCGGCCGCGCTGTACGGTCAGGTCGACGGCGCGCCGACGACGGCGACGCCCGAAGCGCAACCGGCGCCTGAGCAGGACAAGCCGAAGACGCAGTTCACGCGCCGTCGCTCGACGACGCTGAAGCCGCATCCGCTGCCGCCCGCTCCGCGCGAGACGGCTCCTCCCGGCACGTTCGGAGGCACGACGCCCCCGGCCGGAACCCCTGACCCGGTCACGATCGACGGCGCACCTCAGCCCCAACGCTGAGCTTCGTCGAGCGAGCGCCGGAAGTCATCGAGCCGGCGCCGCGAACCTTAGAGGCCGCGCAGCAATCCATCGAGGAGAGGCGCGCGGAACCTCGCACGGACCCAGCGAAGTGAAGGCATGCAACACGCCCCAAAGGAGAGGCACGAACCGCGCTCGCGCGGTGCGCTGAACGCTGCTCTGCGAGGGCCGGCGTGAGCTGGACTCTGCTCGTCACGCTCGTTCTCGGCCTCGGACTCGCGCTCCTCGCAGCGTGGGCTCGACGCGTCGAGCTCGAGCGCATGCAGCGGCGCGTCAAGGAGCGCGAGCGCAACGTGCGCGTCGGTTCTGCGTCGGCGCAACTGCAGCATCCGGTCATCGACCTCTCGCGTTGCCTCGGTTGCGGCACGTGCGTCGCCGTGTGTCCCGAGAAGGGCGTGCTCGAGATGGTTCACGGCCAGGCAAGCGTCGTCAACGGCGCGCGCTGCACCGGCGTGTCGGCGTGCGAACGCGAGTGCCCCGTCGGCGCGATCACCGTCACGCTCACCAACGTCGAAGAGCGGCGCGACATCCCGGCGATCTCCACGGAGCTCGAAGCAGTCGGCACGCCCGGGTTGTTCCTTGCCGGTGAAGTGACCGCGCACGCGTTGATCAAGGTTGCGATCGAGCAAGGCACCGCCGTCGCGGACGAAGTCGCGCGCCGTCGCGGGCCTCTGCCGTCCGTCTCCCCCACCGGCATCGAGGACGATGTGTTCGACCTGTGCGTCGTCGGCGCAGGTCCGGCGGGGCTCGCATGCTCGCTCGAAGCCAAGCGTCACGGTCTTTCGTTCATCACGCTCGACCAGGCCGACAGCCCCGGCGGCACCGTCGCGAAGTACCCGCGGCGCAAGCTCGTCATGACGCAGCCCGTCGACCTGCCGTTGCACGGTCGGCTCGAGCGCACGTCGTACTCGAAGGAAGAGCTGATCGACCTGTGGCTCTCGATCGCCAAGGAAGAAGAGCTGCCGATCCACGGCGGGCAGGTGTTTCAGGGCGTCGAGCGCAACGACGACGGCAGCTTCGTCGTGCGCACGACGTCGCACCAGGTCCACGCGCGCAACGTGTGCATCGCGATCGGGCGACGCGGCGTGCCGCGCAAGCTCGACGTGCCCGGCGAGGAGCTGTCGAAGGTCGCGTACAGCCTGATCGACGCGAGCTCGTACCAAAACCGCCGCATCCTCGTCGTCGGCGGCGGCGACAGCGCGGTCGAAGCCGCACTCGGTCTATCGGAGCAGGAAGGCAACGACGTCACGCTCTCTTACCGCGGCGAGGCGTTCACGCGCATCCGCTTGCGCAACGAAGAGCACCTCGAGGCTGCGCGAGCGAGCGGCCGACTGCGCGTGCTCGTCTCGAGCAACGTGCGTGCGATCCAGCACGATGTGGTCGAGATCGAAATGCGCGACGGACCGTCGCGCGGACTCTTCGCATTGCCGAACGACGAAGTGTTCATCATGGCGGGAGGCATTGCGCCGTTCGAGTTGCTGGAGCGCTCAGGCGTATCGTTCGATCCGGCGTTGCGGCAAGCGATCGCACCGGTCACCGAGCAAGGTACGGGCATCCTGCGCGCGCTCGCCGCGGCGTTCGTGCTCGCGCTGATCACGCTCGCGTTCGCCCTGCAGCACGCGGACTTCTACACGCTCCCGATCGAATCGCGCCCCTTGCACGACGGTTACTCGTGGCTGCGACCGAGCTCCGGCATCGGCCTGTGGTTCGGCATCAGTGCGACGGTGCTCGTCATCGTCAACCTGCTCTACCTGCTGCGTCGCGCCCAAAAGCTCAAGTTCACATTTGGCTCGATCAAGGCGTGGATGACGAGCCACATCGCGACGGGGATCCTGGCGTTGTTGCTCGCGCTCCTGCACGGCGGCATGTCGCCGCGCGACACGTTCGGCGGGCACGCGTTGTGGGCGCTCGCGGCACTCCTCGTGACCGGCGCGATCGGCCGCTACTTCTACGCTTACATTCCGCGCGCCGCGAACGGGCGTGAGCTCGCGCTCGAAGAGGTGAAGGTGCGCCTCGGTCGCCTCGCCGACGACTGGGACGCGAGCCAAAAGGTGTTCATCGAACGCGCTCAGGCCGAGGTCACGCGCCTCGTCGAGTTGCGTCAGTGGAAGACGTCGCTCGTCGGACGCGTGACCGGTTTGATCGGCGGACAACGCGAGCTGCGTCGCGTGCTCGCGCAGCTCGATCAAGAAGGGCGTGACTCGGGCGTTGCTGAAGATCGCATCGAAGCCACGCTCGGTCTCGCACGCCAGGCGCACAAGCTCGCGCTGATGGCTGCGCACTACGAGGACCTGCGCGGGCTCTTGAACAGTTGGCGCTACGTGCACCGCTGGGGCGCGGCAGTGATGGTCGTGCTCGTTGTCCTCCACATCGTCTACGCGCTCTCGTACGGGTCGACGCTGACGGGAGGCGGCTCTTGAAGCTGCGCAGTTCTCGACTGTGGATCACGATCGTCTCGATCGCGGGCGTGAGCTTGTTGGCGCTCGTCGACATGCGTCGCGCATCGCCGGGTCCGATCTCGACCGTGCACGGCAACGTCGATGACCTGCAAGGACGCAGCGGCTGCTCGAGCTGTCACGGCGGCTGGTTCTCGACGATGACCGAGTCGTGTGAGAAGTGCCATGCGCCGATCAAGGAGCAGATCGAGCAGAAGCGCGGACTGCACGGCCAACTCACTGCCGCGGTCATCGAGCGCTGCGCCGATTGTCACTCTGAACACCACGGCGAGTCGTTCGAGATCATCAACGACAAGAGCTTCAAGAGCGCCGGCGCCAAGAGCGAGAAGGAATTCGACCACGAGTTGGTCGGGTTCCACATGGACGGCAAACACCTCGAGGCCGGGTGCGTCGACTGCCACGAGCACGCAACGGACACCGTTTTGGCCGCGGACACCGTGCGCTACCTGGGCCTCGCGCAGGACTGCGGCTCGTGCCACGAGGATCCGCACGAAGGCCGCATGCAGGTCGCGTGCGCGGCTTGTCACGGACAGACGACGTGGGACGCGCTGCACTCGCTCGGCCACGAGAAGAACCTGCCGCTCGTCGGCGGGCACGGCGACTTGAGCTGCCGCAAGTGCCACGAAGAGAAAGACGACTCGCACTCGCTCGAGTCGATGGGCATGACGGGACCGCGTGCTCCCGCGCGCGAGTGCGTCGCCTGCCACGATTCGCCGCACACGCCCGACTTCCAGCGCGGCAACGCGCGGCTCGCGAGCATGGCCATCGGCAAGAGCTGCGTCGTCTGCCACCAGGCCGAGCACAAGAGCTTCCGCGAGCCGGGCCTCGTCGTCACCGCCGAGCAGCACTTGAAGTCGGGCTTCCCGCTCGACGCCCCGCACGACAAGCCCAAGTGCGCCGACTGCCACAAGCCCGAGGTCGAGAAGTTCGCCGACCGCTATCCGGGTCGGTTGAAGGACACGTGCACCGCCTGTCACGCCGATCCGCACGGCGGTCAGTTCGCGACGGGGCCCTTCGCCGGTCAGGAGTGCACGGCGTGTCACGCGCGCGAGCAGTTCATGCCGCACACGTTCACGATCGAGAAGCACAAGCTCGCGTCGCTCACGCTGACGGGCAAGCACGCCGACACGTCCTGCAACGACTGTCACGACGTCCCGCCCGCGACCACTGCCGTGGCCAAGCCGCCGCGCGTCTTCCACGGCACTGCCTCCGACTGCGAAGCGTGCCACCAGGACGCGCACGACGGTTTCTTCGACGAGGTCGTGGCCGACATCGAAGTGCACGCGCCGAAGCCCAAGCACGGCGACTGCGAGATGTGTCACACGACGACGACGTTCGCGGACCTGCCCGCGCAGGGTTTCGACCATGAGAAGTTCACCGACTTCCCGGTCGTCGGCGCGCACGCGCAGGGCGAATGCACCACGTGCCACGTGCCGACGAAGAAGCCCGACGACGCGGGCCGCACGTTCGGCAAGGTCGAAGACCACTTCGGCAAGTTCACCGGCTGCGTGACGTGCCACACCGATCCGCACGGCGGACAGTTCGACGGCCCGAGCATGCCCGCCGAAATCGACGGCCGTGCGGACTGCGCGCGCTGCCACGACGAGATCTCGTTCCGCTCGCTCCCGCGCGGCTTCGACCACGGACAGTGGACCAAGTTCGATCTCGTCGGCGCGCACCAGATCGCGTGCTCCGGTTGTCACGAGCCGATGCGCGAAGCCGACGCCGTCGGTCGCACGTGGATGCGCTCGTCGGGACCGAAGTGCTCCGACTGCCACATCGATCCGCACGCCGGCCAGTTCAAAGGCGAGAACGCGAAGGATTGCGCGCAGTGCCACCGGAGTTCGCTCGCGAACTTCTCGTCGTTCAACCACGACCGCGACTCGCTCTTCCAGCTCGGCGATCAGCACGAAGGGCTCGCCTGCGACAAGTGCCACAAGACTCAAGTGGACCCCGAGGGCTTCGACGTCGTGCGCTACCGGCCGTTGGGAAGGGAATGCGTCGACTGCCACGGCATGCAGGAAGACGCGCTGCTGCATCGCAAGAGGAGGAACGGATGATCCGCAGGCTCGCGTGGACGTTCTCGATCCCGTGGTCGCTCGCCCTGCCGCTCCTGATGCCCGCAGTGCCGCTCGTGCTTGGCGGCCCGGTCATCGCGCAGGACGCGCAATCAGGTGTGAAGGTGATCGAGGTGCGGGTCACCTCCGCACAACGCAATTCGACGGTCATCGACCGCGGAACGCTCGACGGTCTCGTCAAGATGGACCGCGTCGTCTTGCGTCCGCGCGGCGGCCGTCGCTTCGAAGGCACGATCATTCGCATCGGTGAGCGTGCCGCCGTCGTCGAACTCGACGACGCGTTGGCTGTGCCTGAACCTGGTACGCGCGGCGAAGTGCGCGTGCCGGAGTCGCGCTTGGCGGCTTTGGTGGTGCCGGTTGCGCCCGCGAATACGAGCGCGGTGCCCACCGAGACTGCGCCAACGACTGAACAACAGGGCGCTCAGGAGCATCCGCCGTGGGAGCGCACCGACGACGGGTGGGATTCGAAACAACCGTTGCTCGCCCGCGTGCGTCCTCTGCGTCCGTACGAGCGCGACTCGCGCATGAGCGGTCGCGTCTACACGATCGACGACTTCAACACGAACACCGAAGGCAACACCAAGGACACGTTCTTGCGCATGGGCGCATCGGTCCTCTACGAGAACGTGTTCGGCAAGGGCGGCGACCTCCACATCGACGGCGAGGTCAACTACCGCAAGACGGACGTGCCCGACAACGACAACGCGCAGAGCACGAACTTGCGGCTCGATCGCTTCAGCTACGCCTGGGGCGGCGACCGCTTCTCGCCGAACCGCGTCGAGGTAGGCCGGTTCCTGCACCACGGCGTGCCGGAGTTCGGCGTGCTCGACGGCATCGAATGGGACCGGCGCATGGAAGGCGGAAACACCTTCGGATTCAGCTCGGGCTACTTGCCCGAGCCCAGCGCCGACTTGAAGACGTGGCGCGATCTGGGTTTCGCCACGTGGTATCGCTGGGTCTACGACGAGAGCGAGATCTTCTCGATGACCGGCGCGTACGAAAAGACGTTCCACAACTACGACGCGGATCGCGACCTGTTCATCGCGAAGGTGGAGTACTTGCCGGGAGGTGGCTGGACTTTCAACGGTACGGCGTGGCTGGATTACTACGGCGGCACTGACCCAGCGAAGGGCACCGGCATCGAGCTGACGCAAGCCTACGTGACGACGGGCCGGGTCTTCGAAAGCGGCAGCTCGCTGCGCTTCACGTACACGCACCAGGCGTTTCCCGAAATCTCCCGCTACGAGTTCACGCCCGTGACGCAGCAGCAGCTCGCGGACGATCACAACGACCGCGTCGCGTTCTACGGGCGCCAAGCGATCGGCAAGTGGATCGGTTTCTCCGGACGGGCCGGCATCTGGAAGGACCAGACCAACGACGGCGGCGACGCTGAGCTCGGCATCGACGTCGAGGACCTGATCTTCGACGGCTCGCGCTTCGAGGCATCGGCCTTCGGCACGCACGGGCGCTTCACCGATGACGCCGGCTGGCGTGCATCGGTCAGCGCGATCAATCCGCACTCGGTCTGGCGACTCGGCTACGAGTTCACGCTGAACCGCATCGACGGATTCCAGAACAACAACAACGACATCCCGCAGCACCGCATCGGCGCGTCATGGGAGACACACAGCGACAACGGCTGGGACTTCTCCTTGAACGCTGCTTTGCTCCTGTACGACACCGAGACCGCAGTTCTCTCCAGCCTGCTCCTGCAGAAGAGCTTCTGATGAAGTTTCCCACTCGATCGATCCGTGCGTTGGCCTTCTTGGCTGCCATGGGCTTCCTCGCAATCGCTTGCGTCATGCAAGGCTGTGTCATGCAGGGACATGACAGCGCGCAGCAGAAGTTGTGGTGGGCGGGCTACGGCCCCGTGATGCCGCACGACACGTTCCCCGGCGACTGCTCCTTGTGCCACGCGGGCAATGACTGGCAGCACGTGTCCGGGGACTTCACGTTCGACCACGAGCAAGAGACCGGTGTGCGCCTCGAGGGCGCGCACGCGCAGGCGAGCTGCTTGCGCTGCCACAACGACCGCGGCCCAGTCGCCGTGTTCAACGCGCGCGGCTGCGCCGGTTGTCACGAGGACATCCACTGGGGCACGCTGGGTCCGGACTGCAAGGACTGCCACACGCAGCAGAGCTGGCGGCCGTACGGTCAATACGAATTGCACGAGAGGACGCGCTTCCCGCTGATCGGCGTGCACGCGGCGACGGCGTGCTACCGCTGCCACCCGGGAGCCGAGGTCGGGAAGTTCGTTCCGACCGACGTCGAGTGCGTCACGTGTCACGCGAGCGACCTGCAACGCGCTGTCAACCCCAACCACTTCGCGCTGGGCTGGACCGACCGCTGCAACCGTTGCCACCTGCCGCGCACTTGGGAACAAGCAGAAGTGAACCCCTGACAACCGAATGTCGGGGACGCTCAAGATGCGGATGGAACGTGTTCGATGCATGTACGGGGCGAAGTCGCGCGGACGATCGCGTGCCTTCGGAGGGGAAAGAACTTCAGGGGTCCGGCGGTGATACCGCCAGTGCGAACAGGGCGCGCTCGACACGCGACCTGCCGCCAAGAAGGAGCGGGGATGCTTTTCGGCAGACCTGTGTGGATGAGTCTCGCGGCCGCGACGTTGCTGGCGGCATGTAGTGGAGAGACGGGGACGCTTCAGGGCACGGCCGTCGAGTCGTGCATGCAGTGCCACAACGGATCGCTCGGGACCGACTATTCCGGACCAGGGATCGAGAACCCCCACCCGTTCGTAGGTGCTGACAACGTGATGTGCACGACGTGCCACGGGGGCAACCCGAACGGCACGGACAAGCTGACGAGCCACGTGCCGCCGCCTCCGCAAGTCGGCGACAAAAACTTCCAGCTCACGAACACGACGGCGTACTTCAACAAGCTCACGTTGACGGGGATGGACAAGTTCCCCGACTACACGGTGAGCGGAGTGACGTACACGTCGCTCGACTACCTGCAGTTCGTCAACCCGGGTGACCTGCGCGTCACCGAGGTCGGTCGCAGCTGCGGTCAGTGCCACGCCAACCACGCGGAGGCGACGTCGAAGAGCTTGCTCGCGACCGAAACCGGCATCTGGTCGGGCGCGACGTTCGCAATCGGCATGGACAACGAGGTCGCGGAGAACGTGGGCCAGCACCACGACACGGCTTCCGATCTGGCATTCCGCGCGCAATCCGACGCGAACTTCAACGCGGCCGCGGCCGTCGTCGGCGCAATCGCACGCGTGATCGAGACGCCGGCGTACAGCATCTTCAACGACACCACGACGGCGCACCACATCTTCAACAACAACGCCGAGTACAACGGCGCGGGTCTCGCGGACGACCGCAACCCGAACAACTCGGTCATCACGGACTCGCCGCTCGCGCGACTGTTCGTCGAGCAGGTCACGTTCACGTGCGGCGACTGTCACCTCGGCAGCTCGGGCCAGAACAACCGGGCGGGCGACTTCCGCTCGGCGGGCTGCTCGTCGTGCCACATGCCCTACAGCCTCACCGGCCGCGCGGGCACGAACGACCCGAACGTCGTGAAGACCGAACCGGTCAACACCGACCAGATCCAGACGCCCGAGCGTCCGCACTTGCGCAGGCACCGCCTCGCGAGCGTGGCGAAGATGGGCACGGACGGCATGCCGGTTCCCGGCATCGACGACCACACGTGCGCCGGTTGCCACCAAGGCTCGAACCGCACGGTCATGCAGTACTGGGGCATCCGCCTCGACCAGAACGCGGACGTCGTGAACAACCGTCAGTACCCGGCGAACCCGGTGACGCGCACGACGACGCAGGGCGACACGCGCTTGTTCGACCCGGTCGTCGGCAACCAGACGTTCAACGGACGCAACCGCAACCAGTACCTCTTGAAGGAGGACTACGACGGTGACGGACGCGACGACACGCCGCCCGACGTCCACTACGAAGCGGGCATGGGTTGCATCGATTGCCACGGCAGCAACGACATGCACGGCGGCAACGTCGACGATCCGAACCGTCCGCTGCTCTCGCGCATGGAGCAGAACGTCTCCATCCGTTGCGAGAACTGCCACGGCACCTTCGCCGCGTATGCCTCGACACAGATGGGCACGACGTACGACGGCGTGGCCGCGGAAGTCGCGGTCGACACCAAGGGCAACGAGCTCAAGCACGTGTACAAGACGCCGGACGGCAAGTACTGGCTGAAGAGCCGGCTCGACGGCGCCGTGCACTACATCCCGCAGACTCGCGACACCGTCGTGAACTCGGGCGTGATGCATCCGACGACGAGCCAGCCCGTGTACAGCGCCAAGGCGTCGTACGCGATGGGTCGCATCGACACGGACCCGTCGAACGGCATCGGTCCGCGCCAGACCACCAACGTCAGCGACGGCTTCAGCCACGCCGACAACATGGACTGCGTCGCGTGCCACGGTTCGTGGACGAACACGTGCATGGGTTGCCACCTGTCGGGTGACTACAACAACAACCAGTTCAGCAACGTGACCGGCCAGCGCCAGGTCTACCGTCAACGGACGGCGGACTTCACGTACCAGTCGCCGCTGTACTTCCAGCTCGGCGTGAACGCGCGCGGGCGCATCACGCAGTTCAGCGCGAACACGAAGGTGTTCTACCGCTGGCGTGACCAGAACGGACAGTTCTCGCGTCGCTTCGGCTTCACCGACCGCAACGGCGGCGGCACGGGTGCGGGCACGTCGGGTTTCCCGGCGCTCTCCCACAACTCGATCATGGCGCACTCGATCCGCGGCCGCGTCACGGCCACGAACGAGGGGCCGCGCTACTGCGTGGCCTGCCACCTGACGACGGAAGCGTTGGCGAACTTCGGTTCGCAGTACGACACGTTCCGCACGGCGATGGCCGCGGGCGACTGGAACTCGATCGACTTCAACTTGCTGAAGAACGAGTTCGGCAAGAACACGGGCAACCAGCACGACTCGCCGTTCTTCGCGCACATGGCGGCCGGACTCGGCACGGGGTTGTTCTTGTTCGACCAGTATGGAGCGCCGGTCAACCCGCTCGACACGTTTGCCGGACGCAAGGGCACGGACAACGATCCGGCCAATCCGGAGGTGACGGTCGCGCCGTCGACCGTGTTCGACCCGACTCGGGTCTACTACGACCTCGACCGCGTGGTGGAGTCGACGGGCGTGTCCAACGCGTCGAACAACCACGCTTGGTTGAACCCTGCGAACGGTCCGGCATTGCGCGATGGCGCGACGGATCCGGACATGGCGGGTCCGCTCGGTGCGACGATCGTCCGCAAGCTGGCCGACCCGGTGAACGGCGTCGTGCTCGACTCGTGGCTCGATGCGAACGGCAATGCGCAAGGTGACGCTGCGACGCACCTGCTCGGGCCGTAAACGATCTCGCAAGACAACGCCGGCCTCCGTCATCCCCGCGGTGACGGGGGCCGGCTTCGTTACGGAGGCAGCCTCTGTTGTCTACTCCGGGGCCACTACATCTCACGGCAACGGTCGTTGCCGGATGGCCCGGAGTAGACAACAGAGGCTGCCTCCGTAACGAGTTTCCACCGCGCCTTCGTGTGCCTATCATCACCGCATGAGCGAGCGCACCAACATCGCGACCGGCACGCCTTGGGAGCCGATCGTCGGGTACTCCCGAGCGGTGCGCGTCGGCGCGTTCATCAGCGTCTCCGGCACCACCGCGACCGGCCCCGACGGTGTGCTCGTCGGCATCGGTGACGCACGCGCGCAGGCCGAACGCACGCTCGCGAACATCAAGAGCGCACTCGAACGCGCCGGCGCCCGCCTCGAGGACGTCGTGCGCACGCGGATCTACGTCGTCGACATCGAGCACGACTGGGAAGCCATCGGCCGCGCACACGGCGAAGTCTTCGCGAAGATCCGCCCGGCGACGAGCATGGTTCAGGTGGCGCGGCTCATCGACGCGCGCATGCTCGTCGAGATCGAAGCCGACGCGATCGTGGGCAGCGCGCTCGCCTGATCCTCTACCAACAGTACGCCATCCCGAATCCGTATCCGTATCCGTACCGGGGGTACCAAGCCGAGGCGTAGTACGGGTAGTAGTTGTACTGGGGGTACTCGACCCGGCGGAACGAGACGCCGACCGTGACGGGCACGTCCTGGAACTTCAGCGTGAAGCGCAAGTTCAGTCCGCTCCAGTCGGGCTCCTGAGGCGGAGCCGCGAAGGCCAAGTCGAACTGCCGCGTCTCCCCCGCCGGGATCGACACGTCGGTCGGCTGCATGACCTGCGCCGGCCCGAACTGCAGCAGGTCGGCCGACACGAGCGACAGATCGTCCGCCATGAACTGCGCATCGACCTTGCCCAGGTTCTCGAAGCGCATGCGGATCTCGACCTGCTCCGGTCGGCCCGTCTGCTGGTCCGGACGCGCGATGCCGAGGACGCTCGCGAGCGCGCGCACCTGGCTCCCCGCGACCGAATCCGTGCGCACTTCGGTCTCGACCGGCGCATCGAGGTACCGCGCGTCGTAGTAGTGCGACGTCGTGCAGGCGGAAAGGAACGCGAGCGCGATCGCTCCGAACGTGCGAATGAGGGCGGAATTCATGGTGGAACGTGGCGATCGCCACTGTACTGCATTGTCCGACCCTCGGGTCATCGACGAACCATGGCCCTGCCCGCGACGATCCACCGCTTCCAGATCCAGCTCTCCGACACGGGGCGCAACGTGTACGAGGACCTCGACCTGCGCGTCGCGCGGCATCCTTCCGAGACGAACGCCTTCCTGTTGACGCGCCTGCTCGCCTACTGCATCGCCTACGAGCCCGGCATAGCGTTCGCGAGCGGCCTGAGCACACCGGACGACCCCGCGATCTGGGTCAAGGACCTCACGGGACAAGTCACGGCCTGGATCGAGGTCGGCTTGCCCGCGGCCGATCGCTTGCACAAAGCGTCGAAGAGCATCGGTCGCGTGATGGTGTTCCCACACAAGGCGTTCGGGACGTGGAAGAAGGGTTGTGAAGAGACGCACATCCATCGCAGCGATTCGATCCGCATCGTGACGCTCGAGCCGGACTTCGTGCGCGGCCTCGAGCCCAAGCTCGAGCGCAACGTGCGCTGGGACGTGTCGATCCACGACGGACACTTGTTCCTGACGTGGGGCGGAACGGCGATCGGGACGAGCGTGACCGAGATCCACTTCGTCGAGGGGTGACGTCGAGAGCGCGGGGCATTCCTTCGGACCGCGAGGGTCCACCTCGTGAGGGTTGCGCATGGAGCGGTCGAGCCGAGGAGCGTCACGGCCACAGCGACTGCCTGAGTTCGTGCGTCACGGCCACAGCGGCCGGCTGAGTTCGAGTCCGTTTTCTCTCGGGCCTCGACTCATTCGGGGCCCTGAATCACGTCGATTTCACGTTGCGAACGCTTCGTCGCGAGAATTGCATCCTCTAGGGTGCGCTCATGATGCCGACCCTGTGCAGCCTGAGCTTCGTCACCGTCCTCCTCTTCGCATTCGCGCCGCAGACGCCCGTGCCGGCCGCAGCTCCGTCACCCCGCGCCGCACGCGTGCACCAGCTCCTGACCGACGCCGGCAAAGATCCCGCCGCAGTCGTGCCGCTCATCCTCGAAGGCAGCGCCGCGATGGCGACGATGTCGACGGCGGAAGCGCGCGCACTCGGTGATGCGCTCGAGCCCTACTGCATGCGCGCGTTCTTCGGTCCGGAGAAGTTGCCCGACATGGAGCGCCTCGGCCTCGAGATTCACAAAGTCGAGAAGGGCGAGAACCCGACGAAGATCGCGCAACAGTTCGGCATCGGGACGGGGATGCTCGCGCTGCTCAACGCCGGTTACGACGAGCGCAAGCTGCGCGTCGGGCAGGAGCTGAAGGTCTTCAACGCCGCGCACCGCATCACGATCACGGTCGCGAAGAGCCAGTACCGATTGAGCACGTGGATCGATCTCGGTGCGGGGACGCTCGCGCTGGTGCAGTTCGCTCGGGTCGGTGTCGGCGCGCCGGAGTCCCCCACTCCGGTCGGTCGCACGACGATCACGAAGCGCGTGCTGAACCCGACGTGGACCGACCCCGACACGAACAAAACGTTCGCGCCGTCGGATCCGGGCAACGTGCTCGGTGGCTATTGGATCGCGCTCGATTCGACGGGGATCGGACGCAGCGGGATCGGACTGCACGGTTTCACCGGGGCGCCTCAAGCCGACTGGATCTCGAAGGGCGCGTCGCACGGTTGTGTGCGGATGTTGCAGCAGGACATCGATCACGTGTTCCACCTCGCGGTCGAAGGCACGCCGGTCACGATCGTGGAGTGACCGAGCCTGACGCCGGTAGCGGGTAGGACCGGCGACCGGTGCTGGGCGCGGCCGCCCGTTCCGCTCCGTGGAGCACGCGGAAAGAACTCGACGAACCACGCCGCGCGGTGGAACTCGAACACGACTGTCGGTGAGCGTGCCTGGCACCGCCGGCTTCACCGACAAACCACTCCGACCCGACGCACGACCACCCGACCACTTCCAATTGCGCGATGCTCGCCCGATCGCGACAGTGGAATGGCCGCGACGATGCACGATGAGCCCCCCATGACCGACACCATCCAAGTCATCTGTCCCCACTGCGACCGCACCAACCGCATGCCGCGCGAGAAACTGCGCGACGCCGGCAAGTGCGGCAACTGCCACAAGGCCCTGTTCGAAGCTCACCCGATCGCGCTCAACGACGTCGAGCGCTTCGACAAGCACGCGCAGAACAGCGACATCCCGCTCCTCGTCGACTTCTGGGCCACGTGGTGTCCCCCGTGCAGCAAAATGGCCCCGATCTTCGAGCAAGCCGCGACGAAGCTCGAGCCCGAGTTCCGCCTCGTGAAGGTCGACGCCGACGCCGCGCCCAATCTCCTGGCACGCTTCAAGATCGAGAACATCCCGACGCTGATGATCGTGCACCAAGGCCGCGAGATCGCGCGCAGGGTCGGCGTGATGGAGATCGACGCGCTGATGAGCTGGGCGCGACAGCACATCTCGAGTGCGCGCGCCGGAGCTTGAGCGCGCCGCCTACCTCACGTCACGCAACAGCGTGATCAGCGCCCTGTCTTCACCGATCGGCTTGAACGCGACGTCGTGCGGCGCATAGGCGCGCCAGTCCGGATTGGCGGCGAGCGCTTCCTTCAACGCAGCCACCGCTGCAACTGCGTCCTTGCGACCGGCATGGATCGTCGCGAGATCGTACGCGAGCGTCGACTTGGCGATCGTGCCGTCCGCACCTGCGGCATCGCGCACTTTCGTGACCGCCGCGAGTGCATCCTCGAACTTGCCCGCGTCGCGCAACGCGAGCGCGCGCCCGCTCTGCGCCGTGAACAAGGCGAACTGCTCGGCTTTCCCCGATGAACCGGCCTTCCCGAGGTCGGCGATCACGCTGTCGCACAGCTCGAGCCGCTTCGCCGCGTCCATCTTCTCGTGCAGTCCCACTTCCTCCGCCGCGAGCGCACAGGCCCAGTCGCCCTTCGCGCACTGACCCGCGAGCCACGCCGCCCCGCTCGTGTCGCCCTTCTCTCCGTCGTGCGCGAACGCCGATTGCATGCGGGTCAACACCGATTGGGGCATCTCGTCCCATCCGCCGAGACGCAACACTGCGAAGCGCGCACCTTTGACGACGCGCTCGAAGTCGGCCTTCTTCACCGGCGACTCGTCGCCGTTGCGCAACGTGAAGAGCGTGAAGTCGAAGACCGTGTCACCCGCCGTCATGAAAGCGTGCCAGCCCAGATCGGCGAACGGCGGCTCGAGATCGTGGTTGTGCTCCGTGCACGCGAACGAACCGACGTCGAACTGTCCGGCGCCCACGATCTGTTCGCCAAGCAGCCGATCGCGCCATTCCTTCGACGTATTCGTCTCGCCGTACGCGGTCTGCACCTTGACGGTCGTCTTGCTGTCGGGGAGCTTGCCTGCGTACACGCCGCGGTCGCTCATGCGCCGCGAGAGCCCCTTCATCACGGCGTCATCGGTCTTGCAACCGGGCAGCTCGAGCGCGACGGCCATGCCGGTGGTCGACATGCGCGCCACGACGTCGTCCTTCCCGGTCAGGGCGGGGCTGAGGGAGGCGGCGGCCACGAGAAGTCCGATCATTTCTGTCTCCAGGAGCATGGGAGCGGGATAGCAGCATGTCTACGCACGCGCAGGTGGGGTCTGTTGGCGAAGGAACGCGTCGTTCTTATCTTCGTCACGATCTCCCAGCCTGCCTGAACGTTCAACGATCCAGTTCGATCTCGCCCATGATCCTTGCCCCGCTCCTCCTCGCCATCCTGCCCGGCACGCCGAGCCCGCCCGCGGATGCCTTCCGGTCGCTGGACTACGACGGGGCGCTTCACGCCGCCAAGGTCGAGGACCGGCCGATCCTGGTCGTTTTCGCGAGCGGCGCCTCGGCCGACTCGAACAAGCTCGACGCCACCACGTGGAAGGATCCGAAGGTGAAGAGCTGGCTCGCGTCGAAGATCGTCGCCATCAAGCTCGACATCGATCTCGATCCCGAGCTGACTGCCCGCTATCGCATCCACATCTTGCCGACGCTCGTGATCCTGACGCGTCAGGGCGTCGAGCTCGACCGCATCACCGGCTACATCGAAGCGCGCACGTTCGAGTCCGAGATGAAGGAGATCCTGGCCGGGAACGATCCGGTCGAGCGCATGCAAAAGCGCCTCGTAGGTCACGAGAACGATCCGCACCTGCGCATCGATCTCGCCGGTGCCTATTGCGACCGCGGGGACCTCGACAAGTCGCTGACGGAGTACTTGTGGTGTTGGGATCACGGCCTCGAGAGCGATCCGACGTTCGCCGACGCGCGCCGCACGTTCCTCCTCGCGCAGATCGAACGCTTGAGTCGGTTGTATCCGGCCGCGATCGACGCGCTCGGCAAGCGCGGGGATGCGATCCGGGATCAGATCGCCGACTGCACGGCCGACGAAGAGGCGGTCACCGACTTTTTGGTGCTCGAGCACGCACAGCAGCGGGACGACATCGTGCTCGAGGTCTACGACGCGATCGAGGCGGACAGCGACGAGTGTGCGCGCACGAAGGCCCGTCTCGCTCCGATGGCGGTCGACGCGATGATCGATGCGCGCCGCTACGACGAAGCGGTTGCTCTGATCGGCGACGTCGATGCGCGCGTGAGCACGATCGTGTCGGCAGCTCAAGCGGACCTGCAGCGCTTCGACAAGGAGAAGTGGTTGATCGCAGGCGAAACCCGCCGCGGACGGATGCGCAGCGATCTAGCACGCGTGTACGAAGTGCTCGTGGGCGCGAAGCGGTACGACGAGGGCGATTTGCTGGCCAAGCGGATCCTGACCTTGGACGACCGCGGTGCGACCTACGTCGCGCTGATCTGCGGCGCGCTGCGAGCCGAGGCCCAGGGCTCCGCGCGCTCGGTCGCCGCGCGCGCCTACGGCGACAAGAACCTCAGCGACGCCGAGAAGCTCGAGGTCAAGTCGGTCGCGCGCGAAATCCTGCAGCCGCACTGATACGGCGCGACTCGCCTGGTCCGAGGATCCGTTGCGCAGAACATCCATCGCGACGCCCAAGGGTTCGTGGCGAACCTCGAGGACGGTGGCCGGCATCGCCTCCTGCATGAGATCGTGGCCTCACGCCGGCACCGGCTTCCCTCGCTTCCGATCATTGCGACTCCACTGGCCTGGGATCGCTCACTCGTCACAGGAATGGCCCGCGTCGGCCCATCAGCTCCGTGAACGCCGAGCCGAACCTGTCCGTTCTGCATGACGTTTGTAGGGACTGGTTGCCGACCGGACGTGATGCGCATGCTTTGGCATCATGATCGGCCCAACGATGCGCGCCGGTTTCCTCTCGAACGTCCCTCAAGTGTGCGCGCTCGGCGGCGTCGTTCTGCTCGCTGCGTGCATCGGTGCTTGCGGGGCTTCGACGGCCGAGGTGACCCCCGGTTTGAACGGAACCGGAAAGCCGGCGACGAAGGGCGACGCCAAGTCCGCCACGAACGAACCCGCGCGCGACGTCACGACCGCGGTCGTTGCGCAAGCACCGTGGGAGCGCACGCTGCGCACGACGGGTGAGCTGGCCGCGTTCGACGAGGCCACGATCAGCGTCAAGGTCCCCGGCCGCATCGAGACGCTCGACGTCGATGTCGGCACGCACGTCAAGAAGGGCGACGTGCTCGCGATCATCGAGAAGCGCGACTATGAGCTGCGCCGTGAAGCGGCGATCGCAGCGCTGCAGGCGGCGCGCGCGCGACTCGGGTTGCCGCTCGAAGGCGACGACGACACCGCCGCTGCGAACCAGGCCGCGCTCGTGAAGCTCGCGCAGGCCCAGCTCGACGATGCGACGCGCACGCGCGACCGGCTCGTGCAGGTCGCACCCAGCGGCGCCGCGTCGCAAGCGGAGCTCGAGACCGCCAACTCGAACGTGCTCGTCGCAGACGCGCGGTTGCGCGACGCCACCGAGGAATTTCAGAACCGCCGCGCGCTCTTGTCGCAGCGCCGCGCGGAGCTCGCAATCGCGGAACAGCAACTGGCCGACACGCGCATCCTCGCTCCGTACGACGGATTCGTACGCGAGCGTCGCTCGAGCCTCGGTGACTTCGTGCAGGCCGGTGCGCCGGTCGTGATGCTCGTGCGGGTCGATCCGTTGCGACTGCGGCTCGAAGTGCCCGAGCTCGATGCGCCGCTCGTGAAGATGGGCCAGACCGTGCGCGTGTGGATCACGGGCGTCGACCCACAGCGCGAGGGCAAGGTCGCGCGCACCAGCCCCTCGATCTCGGCCACCAGCCGCACGCTGCTCGTCGAAGCGGAAGTGCCGAACCAAGACGCCGCGCTCCGGCCCGGCTCGTACGCGCGCGCGGAAATCCTCGTCGATCCGAAGGCTCAGACGTTGACCGCACCGCTCGACGCGCTCGTCAGCTTCGCCGGCGTCGACAAGCTCTTCGTGATCGTGGACGGCAAAGCGGTCGAGAAGCGCATCAAGGTCGGGCGCCGCGACGACGCGCGCATCGAAGTCCTCGACGGCGCGAAGGCCGGTGACCTCGTCGTGCGCAAACCCGGCAACCTGCAGTCCGGCGCCGCCGTGCGTACGGCGAGCGCCGACGCAGTGCGTCCGTCGAGCGCGAAGTAGGACCGCGTGCGCGCGTTCGTCGAGACCTGCATCCGCCGCCCGGTGTTCGCGACGATGCTGATCGCGACGCTCGTCGTGATCGGGATCTCGAGCTGGTTCAAGCTGGGCGTCGACCGATTCCCCTCTGTCGACCTGCCCACCGTGAACGTGCGCACGACGCTGCCCGGTGCGTCGACGGAAGAAATCGAAACGCTCGTCTCGCAGAAGATCGAGGAGGCGGTCAACACCGTCGACGGCATCGACGAGCTGCGTTCGATCTCGACCAACGGATCTTCGGTCGTGCTGATCACCTTCGATCTCTCGCGCGACGTCGACACCGCCGCGCAGGACGTGCGCGATCGCGTCGCGGCCGCGCTGCGCAACCTCCCGCGCGAGATCGATCCGCCGATCGTCTCGAAGTTCGACAACGACCAGACTCCGGTGTTGACGCTCGCGCTCGCCGCGGACCGGCCGATCCGCGAGCTGACCGAGATCGCCGACAAGATCGTCAAGCCGCAGATCGAGCGCTCGATCGGCGTCGGCGGCGTCTCGATCGTCGGTGGACAACTGCGCGCGATCAACGTGTGGGTCGACGCCGAGCGCCTCGCGGCGTACCAGATCCCGATCACGGCGGTGCTCGACGCCGTTCAGCGCCAGAACGCCGACGTGCCCGGCGGAAACGTGACCGGCCCGGTGCAGGAGAGCACGCTGCGCACGATCGGTCGTCTGGCCGACCCACGCGACTTCGACGGCCTGGTCGTGGCCGTGATCGACGGCCGTCCGATCCGCGTCAAGGACATCGGCCGCGCCGAGGACGGCACGAAGGAAGCGCGATCGTCCGCGCGCTTGAACGGCGTGCCGACGGTGACGCTCGAGATCCGCCGGCAATCGGGCGCGAACACGATCGAGGTCATCGACGGTGTCAAGAAGCGCCTCGAGGCAATGCGCGGTGAATTGCCGGGCGATTTGCAGATCGAGGTGATCCGCGATCAGTCGCGCTACATCCGCGCGGCGCTGCACGAGATCAACACGCACCTCGTGCTCGGCAGCATCCTGGCGAGCCTCGTCGTGCTCGCCTTCATGCGCAGCCTGCGCTCGACCGTGATCGCGGCGGTCGCCATCCCGTGCTCGGTCATCGCGTCGTTCGGGGTGATGAAGGCGCTCGGGTTCACGCTCAACAGCGTGACGATGCTCGCGCTCGTCTTGATGGTCGGAATCGTCATCGACGACGCGATCGTCGTGCTCGAGAACATCTTCCGCTTCATCGAGGAGAAGAAGATGAAGCCGTTCGAAGCCGCGCGCGAAGGCACGGCGGAGATCGCGCTGGCTGTCACGGCTACGACGTTGTCGCTGGCCGTGATCTTCGTGCCTGTGTCGTTCATGTCGAGCGTGTCGGGACGGTTCCTCTATCAGTTCGGCATCACCGCCGCGGCCGCGGTGCTCGTCAGCCTGCTCGTGTCGTTCACGCTCACGCCGACGATGAGTGCTCGACTGTTGAAGCCGGCGCAGGCCGGACACGGATCGCACGGCAGCAAGGGCGGCTTCTACGGCTGGATCGAGGGCAGGTACTCCGCGATCTTGCGCGTCGCCATGCGCTTCCGCTGGGTCGTCGCGATCCTCGCGTTGGGCGTGATTGCGTCGTCGATACCGCTCTACAAGCAAGTCAAGCTCGAGTACACGCCGACGGCCGTCGACGAAGCCGAGTTCGACGTCAACGTCACCGCTCCCGAAGGCGCCAGCATCCAGTCGATGGACGCGGCGATGAAGCAGGTCGAGGACGAGATCCGCTCGACTCCGGGCGTGCGGCTCGTGCTCGACACGGCCGGCGGCAGCTTCCTCGGACAGGTCAACACGGGCTCAGCCTACGTGCGCATCGCTCCGCACGAGGAGCGGCGCCTCTCGATCTCGCGCTTGTGGCAGGAGACGGTCGCCGGACATCCGGCGCGCGCGTTCGAAGGCAACTACACGCAGGGCGACGTGATGGTCGAGGTGCGCAAGCGCCTCTCGAAGTTCAAGGACCTGCGCTGCACGGTGCGCAACGCGCCGTCGTTCAACATCGGCGGCGGCAGCTTCGAGATCGACTTCTCGTTGCTCGGTCCGGACCTCGTGGACCTGCAACGTTACGGCGAGGAGTTGCGCCTGCGCTCGAAGCAGATCGGCGGCATCGTCGACGCCGACATCACGCTCAAGCTCGACAAGCCCGAGCTGCGTGCCGAGATCGACCGCGATCGCGCGGCAGACCTGGGCGTCGACGTGCAGGACATCGCGACCGCGCTGCGCATCATGGTTGGCGGCGAAGAGCGCGCGTCGCGCTATCGAGATCCGTCGCTGGGTCAGGACGTCGACGTTCAGGTGCGCCTCGAGGAGCGCGATCGAGCCGAGCCGGGCCGCATCGCGGAGCTGTGGGTGCCGTCGAAACACGGCGGTCTGGTGCGGCTCGACAACCTCGTCACGCTCGTCCCGTCGACCACAGCGTCGCGCATCGACCGCCTCGATCGTCAGCGTCAGGTCTCGCTGCGCGCGTCGGTGGCGCCGGGGTTCGCGCTCGGCGACAGGTTGGACGCGCTGCGCAAGGCCGTGCGCGAGATGAACCTGCCACCGGCGTACGTGACGCACATCTCGGGACGCGGGCGCGAGCTCGAGCGCACGTTCACGGAGTTCTTGTGGGCCTTCATGCTCTCGCTGGCGCTCATGTACATCATCCTCGCGAGCCAGTTCGAGAGCCTCGTGCACCCGCTCACGATCCTGTTGTCGCTGCCGCTGTCGATCCCGTTCGCGCTGTGGTCGCTCAACGTGTCGGGGAACACGCTCAACCTGTACTCGGCGCTCGGCATCCTGGTGTTGTTCGGCGTCGTGAAGAAGAACGCGATCCTGCAGATCGACCACACGAACCAGTTGCGTGCGAAGGGAATGGCGCGGCGCGAGGCGATCCTGCATGCCAACCGCGATCGACTGCGACCGATCTTGATGACGACGCTCGCGCTCGTCGCCGGCATGTTGCCGCTTGCGCTCGGCACCGGTCCGGGCGCCGAAGAACGACGTGCGGTCGCGGTCGTGGTCATCGGAGGACAGACGCTTTCGCTGCTCGTCACGCTGATCGCGACGCCGGTGACGTACTCGATTTTCGACGACATCGGTGCGCTTTTCCGACGGCGCAAGAAGCCCGAGGAAGACGAGCTCGCGCCTGTGATCGCGGCACCCGTCGTTGACGCGTACCGGCCGGACGGTTAGCGTCCGCGCGGACTCGACGGTGGTGGAGTCCGCGTTCGATTTTCGGAGGATCCGTGTGACGCGTTCCAGTCAGTGAGGCTGTGCCGACGGTTCCTCGCGACCCGACGGCAAGGCCGGTGAAAAGCTCGGTGCCAGGCACCCGCCGCGGGGGTACCCACGGCGTGTTCCAGGCACCGCGCTTTTGAGGTGATGCGATGCTCAGATTCGTGCTGATTTGTTGCGGTGGTGCGTTTGGCACGGGCGCGCGCTACCTGCTCGGCGGCTGGATCGCGAGAACTTCGCAGAGCACGTTCCCCTTCGGCACGTTGAGCGTGAACCTGCTCGGCTCGTTCGCGATCGGCCTCGTGATGGCGATCGCGATGCGTGGCGGCTCGATGTCCGAAACGACGCGGCTCGTGCTCGTGACCGGCGTGTTGGGCGGGTTCACGACTTACTCCGCGTTCAACCAGGAGACGCTGGAGCTGCTCCGGCAAGGCGCACCAGGTCTGGGCCTGCTCAACGTCGGCGCCACACTCGCGGGTTGTCTTGTTGCCGGGACACTTGGAACGTATGTGGGAACGACGAGCGCAAGCTGAGGGCGATTCTGGACGAAATTCGATCATGTCGTCCGTGGCCGATCGACGCGCAGCACAACGTCCGGGCTCGAAAGTGGCTCGTCGCGCGGGCTTCTAGGCCCTCGCCGAACCGAGCGGGGGACGATCGATGGCGAGCGTGGGGCCCGACGAAATCCCGAACGTGGAGAGCATGCTCCACGCGGGGCTCGAGCGCGCCGGGAAGGGTCATCTCGATCCGGGTATCGATCTTGGCTCGGACGACGGCGGCTGGTTGATGCGGACGGCGGCTCCTGCGCGCTGGCGCTATGTGTACGACGGCGTGATCGGCCACGGCGGCATGGGTGTCGTCTACCGCGTGCTCGACACCGATCTCCATCGCAAGCTTGCGATGAAGGTCTCGAACCTCGGTAGCGACGCGATCGACGCGCTGAGCCCGCCCGGCGAGCCGACACTGCTCGAGCGCTTCCTGGAAGAAGCGCAGATCACCGGACAGCTCGATCACCCGGGCGTCGTGCCCTTGCACGAGCTCGGCATCGATTCGGCCGGGCGCGTCTACTTCACGATGCGTCTCGTCAAGGGCGACGAGCTGACGCGCATCTTCGAGCTCGCGCAGCATGGCACGGCTGGTTGGAATCAGGAGCGCGTGCTCAATGCGCTCGTGCGCGTGTGCGAAGCGCTTGGTTTCGCGCACGCGAAGGGCGTGCTGCACCGCGACCTGAAGCCGTCGAACATCATGGTCGGCAGCTTCGGCGAGGTGTACGTCATGGATTGGGGCGTGGCGAAGGTCCTCGGCCGCGCGGACACCCAGGATCGCGCCGACATCGCCGAGGAGGAGCGTGCTGCGATCGTGCACACGCGCCGCGCCGCCGATCTGGAGGGCGATTCGACGCACACGAAGTACGGCACGGTGTTCGGCACCCCTGCGTACATGGCGCCCGAGCAGGCGCGCGGAGAGATCGACACGCTCGACGGGCGCGCGGACGTGTATGCCGTCGGTGCGTTGCTCTACCACTGGCTCGCCGGCAGCGCGCCGTATTGCGAGAACGAGGTGCACGCTCCGTTACCGACGCGCTTGCATTGGTTGCTCGACGGCCCGCCGCGACCGGTCCGCAAGCTCGCACCGAATACCGATGCCGAGCTGGTTGCGATCTGCGAGAAGGCGATGGCGCGCGAAGCGAACGACCGGTACGCGGACATGGAATCGCTCGCCGCGGACTTGCGCTCGTTCGTCGCAGGTCGTCCGGTCGCTGCGCTGCCGCTCGGACGCATGGGACGCGCGCTGCGTTGGGGCCGGAAAAACCTCTATGCCGCGGCGTTGCTCGTCGCGGTGCTGGTCGGATCGGCGTACGGCATCGCGCGCCTGTCTTCGCTCGGAACCACGCTCGTTCGTCAATCCGCGATCGACAGCGCAGCGATGAAGGCGCAGATGCTCGAGGACGTGAACTCGCTCTACAGCTCGGACGTCGTCGCGCGCGTCGACCGTGACGCTGTCGACGTGACGCACGACTATTCCACGCACGCTCACGCGATCCCGATTCCAGCGACGTTCCTGACGGTGCTCGGTGAGAGGATCAGCAAGGATCACACGGGTGTGCGCGTGCGACAGTACAGCGACTATCCGTTCCGCTTCCGTGAGCCATGGAGGCTCGACGAGTTCGAGAAGCGTGCGCTCGTGGAGCTACGCGCGAATCCGACGCAGCCTGTGTCGAGCTTCGAGGAAGTCGATGGCAAGCCTGTGTTGCGCTACGCGGTCGGCCGGATCATGGAAGCGAGCTGCGTGCAGTGTCACAACACGGATCCGGACAGCACGAAGCACGACTGGAAGGTCGGCGACGTGCGCGGCGTGCTGGAGATCGTGAGGCCGCTCGATCAAGACGTCGCGCGGATTCGGAGTGGTCTTTCGGGGACGTTGGCCATCGTCGCCGCGATCGTCGGCGGGTTGATGCTGCTCTCCGCCGCCGGGATCGTGCGCATGGCAGGCAAGGTCGGCGCGAGCAAGGTCTAGTCGTCGGTTAGAGTGTTTCGCTCGTGAAACGGATACTCGATCGAATTCGCACCGCCGGCGCGGGGCCCCGGCACGAGCAGCGCATGCTGCGCACCTGGCTCGCGGGTCGACCGTTGAACTCTGCGTCTACCGGTCATGACCTGTCGTTCTCGCGGTCACTTCTCGAAGCACTGCCCGCAATCGAAGCCGAGCTCGAAGCCCTCGTGCACGTCTCGTCGGAACACCTCGGCGAAGACGGATCGATGCGCTTGCTGCTCGCGCTCGCCGATGGTCAGACCGTCGAGAGCGTCCTCCTCATGCGCGAAGGCGTGTGCGTGTCGTCGCAAGTCGGTTGCGCAGTCGGATGCGTGTTCTGCATGACCGGTCGCTCGGGCCTCTTGCGCCAGTTGCGCAGCGCAGAGATTCTCGCGCAGGTCGTCGTCGCGCGCCGCCGTCGAAAGGTCCGTCGCGTCGTGTTCATGGGCATGGGCGAGCCGTCGCACAACCTGAATGCCGTGCTCGAAGCGATCACGCTGCTCGGCACGCACGGCGACATCGGTCACAAGAACCTGATCTTCTCCACGATCGGCGACCGGCGCGTGTTCCAGCGCTTGCTCGAGAACGACGTTCAGCCCGCGCTCGCGGTCTCGCTGCACACGACGGATGCGAATCTGCGCGAAGAGCTGGTCCCACGCGGCACGCGAATGGATCCGGCGGAGTTGATCGCGCTCGCCGACGACTACGCGAACGCGGTCGGGCATCCGATCCAGTACCAGTGGACGTTGATCGAGGGCGTGAACGACACGCAGCCCGAGCTCGAGCGGTTGACCGAGCTGATGCAAGGCCGCTACGGGCTCGTGAACCTGATCCCCTACAACACGATCGAGGGATTGGACTTCAAACGCCCGTCGGTCGATCGCGCGCGCGCATGGTCGCACTACCTGCATCAGCACGGCGTGCTCTGCAAGCTGCGCCGCAGCGCCGGTCAGGACGTCGACGGCGGCTGCGGACAGTTGCGCGCACGCTCGGTTGTCGTCGGGCGAGCCGGTCAGTCCCAAACTTGATAGGGCAACAGTTGGAAGGATCGCGCGGCTGAACACAAACAGGCGGCATTCTTCGGCACAGCGTCATGAGTGGCCGAATTGCTGTCTGCACACGACTGATGCTGATCGTCGATCCTGGCCGCGCACGATCGGGGACATTGAACCCACGCGGCCGTGTCGCTCAAGGAGCGAGGTCCGAGATCCACATGCCTTCAGCAGTCTGTCGCCAGCTCGGATAGCTGAGCGTGAACGTCTCCGGCATCGCCCACATCTCGTCGTCCGGCCCGTAGGTGAAGGTCTCGAGGGTGGACAAGCGTCCATCGGTAACGAACACGATGCTCCCAGCGCCGTTGTGCAGGGTCGGCGTCCGGATGTGTACGTTTCCGAACACCAATCGCGCCGCGGGTAGAGCAATCGCGCTTGTGGGGATCTCCAAGCTGGTGAAAGAGCCCACCCCGGTGAATTCGCGATCGACGATGCGCACGACCTCGAGTTGCTTCCGCAGAACGGCGAGCGCTCCTCGGATGGTCTCGTGTACATTCCCGATGGCCGTGCCCTCGAACTCCCTCTCGAGAGGCACGAGAGGCTGCTCTTCGGCCAACAGCGCATTCAACACTGCTGTCTCGAATCGCGTGAAGCGGTGTGTCGTGTTCTCGGGATCGGTCACGCGCAACAGGATAGCCTCCCCAGTCGTCAAGCTCGGCTTCGTCCTCGAGTGCGCGTACTCGACTCTGGACTACGAAGGTCGGGCACTCGTCCCACAAGCGCGAGCCATCGCGGTGACGGTGGCTCACTTGTCGAATGGGACGTTCTCGAGCATCCTGAAGGAAGCCAAGCTCATGCCGAGGCCAACATGAAGTACCTCATCGTCATCGAACCGACTTCAACCGGCTACTCGGCGTACTTGCCGGACATTCCTGGTTGTGTCGCCGTGGGAACAACGCAAGCAGCGGTTCAGCGCAACATGCGCGACGCGGTTCGTTTCCACGTCGATGGCCTGCGCGCTGACAACCTTCCGGTGCCAGCTTCCACGACATCGTCGGCCTACGTCGACGTTCCGGCCTGATCGATCACGGCTTGGTCGGCGTCGGCTTCTTCTTGCGCACGCGAGCGCCCTTCGACGCACCGGGGGTTCGCTTCGGCTTCGACGGACTCGTAGTGGAAACTCCTGGAGCAGTCTCCTTCGAGCCTGATGCGCGCCAACCCTTCGGCGGCTTCTCCTCGCGCAGCTCGTAGAGGAAGCGACTCGGCATCGATTCGATCCGCGTGCCGTACTTCGAGCGCGTTTTCGTGCAACTGATCGTCAGGTTGCGCTTGGCGCGCGTGATCCCGACGTACATCAGGCGGCGTTCTTCCTCGACCGTGTCCTCGGCGACGCTCCGCGCGTGCGGGAGGATCCCCTCTTCGACGCCGACCAAGTACACGCGCTCGAACTCGAGGCCCTTTGCGGCGTGCAGCGTCATCAACATCACGGCGTCGCGCTTCGAATCCTTGTCGCTGTCCGTCGCGTCCTCGCTGGACAAGGTAAGCGCTTCCAGGAAGCTCGTGAGCGACGGGCTCTTCGCGCGCCGCACGTGGTTCTCTGCGAAATCAAGCACCTCCATCACCGACGACCAGCGATCCTCGCGCGCCTTCGGATCGGGATAACAGCGATCGACCTCGCTCTTGTAGTCGACCGCTTCGAGCAGGCGGTGCATCCACGGCACCAACTCGCGGCCGGGATCCTTCGCGCCGAGCTCGTGCAGCTTGCCGCGGAACGATTGCACGCTGTCGACCGCAGCATCGCCGAGAGCCTCGATCTCCTTCGCGCGATCGAACGCGACGCACGCCGACACGCCTTGCGCGGTGGCCCACTCGACCGCGCGCTGGATCGTCGTCTTGCCCACGCCGCGCGGCGGACAGTTGATCACGCGCAAGAGTGACACCTCGTCCTGCGGGTTCGCGGCGAGCCGCAAGTACGCGAGCACGTCGCGCACTTCCTTGCGATCGAAGAACGACATCCCGCCGACGAGCACGTACGGCACGGCTCGCGCTCGGAACTGCTGCTCGAACGCGCGCGGTTGCGTCTGCGTGCGGAACAGGACGGCGCAGTCGGCGAAGCGCGCCTTGCGACGTTGCACCAGCTCGGCGACCTCACGCGCGACGTGATCGGCTTCCGCCGTTTCGTCCTCCATGCGCAACATCAAGATCGGCTCGCCGGGGCCGAGCGCGCTCCGCAACGTCTTCTCGTGGCGCTTCGGGTTGTTGCGGATCACCTTGTTCGCGGCTTCGAGGATCTCCTGCGTCGAGCGATAGTTCGTCTCGAGCCGCACCACCGTCGCTCCACCGAAATCGCGGTCGAAGGACAGGATCCGTGCGACGTCCGCGCCGCGCCAGCCGTAGATCGACTGGTCGTCATCGCCAACCACGCACAGGTTGCGGTGCTTGCCGGCGATCGCGTGGACGATGTCGTACTGCGGGCCGTTCGTGTCCTGGTACTCGTCGACCATCACGTAGCGGAAGCGCTTTGCGAGCTCGGATCGCACCGCTTCGTGCTCGTGCAAGAGCTTCACCGTGCGCGACAGCAGGTCGTCGAAGTCGACGGAGCGCGCGCGCGACAAGTGCTCCTCGTACTTCTTCCACGCGCGACCGACCAACTCGTCCTGATCGTCGGCGGCGCCGGCCAGGAACTTGTCCGAAGTCAGGCCCTTGTTCTTGAGGAGCGAGATCTTCGACTGCAACGCGCCCGGCTGGATCGTCGCCTCGCCGATGCGCAGCTCGCGCAAGGCACCCTTCATCGCGGAGAGCTGATCCGACGCGTCGCAGATCGAGAAGTTCTTCGCCAGCCCTGCCTGCGCCGCGTGCTCACGCAACAAGCGCGCGCAGAAGCTGTGGAACGTACCGACGGTGAGCTTCTCCGCACGCGACTTGCCGACGAGCGTCGCCACGCGCTGGCGCATCTCCCCCGCCGCCTTGTTCGTGAACGTCATCGCGAGCACGTTCTCCGGCTTGACGCGCTTCTCGAGCAGCCACCCCATCCGCACCGTGATGACCTTCGTCTTGCCCGATCCCGCGCCGGCTAGCACGAGCACGGGGCCTTCCGTGGTGGTGACGGCGAGACGTTGTTCCGCGTTCAGCGATCGAAGTGCGTTCTGCATGTCGAGCGCGGAACGTTAGTCGAGCGACCTGCCCGCATCCACGCAGCACCGGCGCACACGCGCGCAAGTCGTTCGCAGATCGCGTCTACCGCGGACGGAGTTCTTCGGAGCCGCCCGAGCGCTGGTACGCGTCCCACTCGACGCGCACGCGCCACGGGATGAGGAACGCGGCCCCGACGAGCACGACGCCGATCACCGCGAGCCGCATTCCGCGCTTCGCGTCGAGCGTCGCGGGTGTACGAGGCGCCCTCCAGGCCGCAAACCCGCTCACGAAACCCGCCAACAATCCACCCAAGTGCGCCGAGTTGTCGACGCGCGCGATCGAGAAGCCCAGATACAAGTTGATGGCGAGCACGACACCGATGCGCTTCATGACCGACGAGAACTCTCCCGGCGGCATCGACCGGCGATGGGCCACGAAGAACGCGATGATCGCGCCGAGCAAGCCGAAGATCGCGCCCGACGCGCCGACCGAAGTGCCCAAGGGATGCCACAGACAGCTCGCGATCGATCCCGCCAGCCCGGCCAGCATGTAGACGACGAACATCGCCGCACGTCCGTACATCGCCTCGACCGTCGGTCCGAGCGCCCACAACGACCACATGTTGACCGCCAGGTGAATCGCTCCGCCGTGCAGGAACATCGACGTGACGAGTCGCCACCACTCGCCGTTCGCCACGAAGACCCCGCTGTCGGATCCGTACCGCGCCAAGTCCTCACCCGAGGGGTTCATCGGGTCGGCGCCGTGCAACCACAGCCACGCGAACATCGCGACGTTCGCCGCAATCAGGGCAATCGTCACAGGAGAACGCGAGATGTTGCGCATGTCTGCCATGGTTGCCTGCACGATCGGTCCGAAGACGCGGATCAGAAACCCATCTTCGCGAGCTTGCGCTTCGCCCACTCGCTGCGCATCACCGCCAAGGACGCAGGATCCGGAGCGCCGGTGATCTCGAGCGAATCGATCACGAACTCCAGCTCGGAATGCACGAGCACGAGCACGCCACCACCCTTGCGCGGGCCGGCCTGCATCTCGGACATCCTCTCCTTGTCGAGCGTGGAAGTGAGGTGTTTGCTGTCGATGCTGAACTCGAGGTGATAGTTCTGGTTGAAGAAGAACGCGTGCGTCTTCGACTCACTGCTGCCCGTCTCGCCCTGGCGCTCGTACACGCTCAGGCCGCCCAACGAACCGCACCACGAGTAGTCCTCTTGACCGTCGTCGCACGCGAGGAAGGCGATGATCGGCGCCGGATGTATGTTCCCCTTGTCTTCGAGGAGGTGGTGCTCGACTTTGATCGTCAGGGGCACGGAGAATCCGATCGGCAGCCGCCAGAGCGCATCGCCGCGCAGGTGCAATCCGCCCTTCGAGACGCTCGAAGTGGATTGATCTTCAGTGATCGCGATCGGCTTCCACGCCTTGCGCCACTGGCCCAGGTAGCCGGGCTGTTTGACGAAGTCGTCGCCTTCCGCCGCGTCGTCGAAGGTGTAGGACAGCGTGATCCGTCCCTCTGCGTCCGTGGTGACCTTGCCGTGCACAGCCTCGGCCGGATCGACGTCGGCGGACAGGACCCCGACCGCATCGCGCGCGAACCGCGACAGACCGCTCTTCTTGAACAGCACGCACGTCGACGTCGCGTACTTCGACATCAGCATTTCGATGCTCGCGACGATCGGCTCGGCCTCCGCGCGCGTTTTCGGCGTCGTCTTCTTCGCGAGATCGCACAAAATCAGAGCGGCTTCACCGGCGCGCAGACGATCGGCGAACCACACCTTGCCGTCCTCGCGCAGGTCGCGGGCCTGGTCGGAGTCAACCTTGAAGGACTTGTCCCAGCGCGCGTCGCCGGCCAGGAGCATCAGCCACGCCCGCGCCCACTGCGGTGCATCGCCGGGCATCTCCTTGCGCTCAGCCATGCGCACCAATTCAGCAGGGTCGACTGCCGCGAGCGGCATCGACGGCACACCCTGCTTGTTTTCGGCGAACACGACCGCGCCGTTCTCGACCTTCGCCACCGCGAGAGAGAGCTTCTTGCCGTCGCGCTCGACGTTCAGGCGGAGCTGCTTCTGCGCCATCGCTGAGAGGATGTTCTCGCGCAAACGGATCGCCGCGGTGAGACGCTCGAGATCCCGCGCGATCCGGCCGCTGTCGGGCACCGCCGCGATCGGCGCAAGGCTCGTCAACGACTTGCGCGCCGCTTCGAAATCGCCCGATCGCGCGGCGACGAGCGCGAGGCCGTGCTGTGCCTCGACCTCCTTGTCGGTGACGACGAGCAGCGCGGGATCGAATGGCGGTTCAGGCGGCGGCGCCGGCACCGTCCCGAGCGACGCGAGCGCCTTGGCCGCGATCTCGTCGACGCCCTTCACCGGCGCTGCGAACAGGCCGGTCAGAACGTCGCGGTCGACGTGTCCCGAAGGGAACGCGCGCACGTATTCGTCGTACACCCACGCCCAGAACTCACGGTCGAGATCGGCCGGCTTGATCTCTGGGAACGACTGCGTGAACGCGTCCGACTCCGACATGCCCTTCAATGCGAGACCGAGGAAGTGCTCGAAGCTCGCGCGGTACTTGCCGTCTTCGCGCCCGAGCAGGAAGTGCATCCACACCGTCGATTCGGCAAGGAACGCCGGGCTCAAGGCCGCATAACGAGCGGGCTGCGGATTCGTGCCGAACGCCGCGCGCACCAGGTCGTCCCACGTGTGGATCGTCACCAGCTTCGCGACCGGCAGCAGCAGGATGTTGCGCGAGTTCGCGTCGTGGCACGTGTCGACGAGGAGCTTCAGGTTGTTCGCGCGCACCTCGAGCTTCTCCAGCGACTCGGGCTTCGCCGCACGTGGATACGCGAACGCGCTCGCGATCCCTTCCTGCAACCACAGCGAAATGCTCTCCTTCGCTCCCGCCGCGAGGTGCGTGCGCAGGATGGCCGCGCACGACTCACGTAGGATCGGGTACACGACGTCGATCGAAGCCTTGGGCTCGTCGAACGAGTTGACGAAGCCGACGACGAGGTCGAGGTCCTTGTCGTAGCGCGCGCCCACCGTGAACGAGTCGCGCGAGTGGCCGCGCTTGTCGTAGTTCTGCAGGTCACCGGTGCTGGCGAGGATCGCGATCGGCGTCCACGGCCGGTCCGCTCGGCGCGGCGCACCCGCGGGCGTCCCGATGCGCGCTTCCATCTGCGCGTCGATCTTCGTCAGGAACGGCAGGAACATCTTGACGATCGCGGGCGCGTACTCGGGATCGTCGCGCGAGGGCTTCTGCACGAAGATCAGGAACGGCGGCGCGCTGTCGTCGACCGTGAAACCCACGCGCGAGAAGAACTTGTGCTTCGACATGCGCTCGGTGAGCAGCCAGCGCATGCCCTCACGCGGGTTCGCGCGGATCTCGTCGAGGTGCTTCTGCACGGCGCCGGAGTCCGCGGTCCATGCGGCGCGCGTCTTGTCGAGCGTAGCCGCGTCCATCTCGTCGCCGAGCAGGTCCGAGTACTTGTCGAGCGGGAAGAGGTCCTTGTACTCCGACGAGCGCGCCGTCTCGAAACCCGGCAGGTCGCGCGCAGGATCGAAAGCGCTTTTCGCCTGGCCGTAGGCGACCGCGGAGAGCGCACCCAGCAGTGCGAGCCGGATGCAGAACTGGCGTGCACGCCTCGACGCGATGTGAGCGTGGCCGCCACCGGAAGCAGCGGCCCGGCGGGAAAGCCAGAGCGCGACGGGGGCCACGAGGGCACCTTGGAAAGCGGAGCTCATCGATACGCGAACGGGTTCAACAGGGTCGGGCTCGCCATGCTCAGCGCGAACGCGAGCGGTTCACAAGAGCGTCGTGATCGAACCGGTCGAACGCAAGCCGGTGTCGCTCTTCACGTCGACATGCGTGAAGACCGCGCGCCCGTCCTGCAACGAAGCCTGAATCGCGCGCACGTTCCAGTTCGGCTGCGTGGCGCGGATGACGTCCGCAGCGCGTCGCAGGTCAGCGACCTGCCGTTCCTCCCTGCCAAGCTGATCGAAGTGCGGGTGCTTCATGCGGTAGTAGGCGCAGTCCTCGTGCTGGATGAGCCACACCGAATGCAGGTCGTGATACTGCGCGAACATGCGTACCGCCTGGTCGAGTACGCGCGCTTCCTCGAACGAGCTGTTCCAAGGATCGAACGCGGCCGGTCCGCCGGGCACGGCATAAAGGTCCGCGCGGTCCGACACGGCGTGGCGCACGAACTCGAGGATCGGCGCGTGCCAGCGTCCGTCCGAGCAGCACACGACGAGGGTCTCCGGGCGAGCGGGGGACCACGCGGATCGCGCAACGTAGTCAGGAGGGTTCGCGTTCGACATCATCCGGATTCTACGATCGGACTCCTGATGACGACCGCACTTCTTCCGACTGTCGATGTCGACCCCGCTTCCAAGGCCACAGCGGCGGTGATCTTCCTGCATGGGCTGGGCGCCGACGGCCACGATTTCGAGCCCATCGTTCCCCATTTGCGCGTCGAGGGCGTGCGCTTCGTGTTCCCCCACGCGCCGACGCGGCCGGTGACGATCAACAACGGCTACGTGATGCCGGCGTGGTTCGACATCGGCGAAGGCGACATTTTGCGCGGCGAATCGAGCGACATGGCCGGCGTGAAGAAGGCTGAGGTACAGGTGCGCGCGCTGATCGAGCGCGAAGTCGCGCGCGGAGTCGCGACGAGCCGCATTGTCGTCGGCGGGTTCAGCCAGGGTGGTGCGTTGGCGGCGTGGGTCGCGTTGAGGCACGAGAAGCCTTTGGCGGGGTTGATCACGCTGTCGACGTTTCTCGCGCGGAATGCGCCGCTCGAAGCGGATGCGAGCATCGCGAACCGGTCGATGTCGGTGTTCGGCGCGCACGGCACGCGCGATCAGGTGGTCGCGATCCAACACGGGCGCGACTTGAAGGAGCGGTTGACGAAGATCGGGTGCGACGTGGAGTGGCGCGAGTACCCGATGGCGCACGAAGTGTGTCTCGAGGAGATCGCGCACTGGGGTGCGTGGTTGCGCACACGGTTGGCGTGAGCGGGTCGTGCCTGGAACCCGCCGTGGGTATTCCCGCGTAGGGTGCCTGGCACTCACCGCTTTGACCGACATTGCGGCAAGGTCGGAGAAAGCGGAGAGCGCCAGGCACCCTCCTCTCACGTCCTCCGATTCGGTTTCTTCTGCGGCACGGCGTTCCACGGATCCTCCGGCCACGAGTGCCGCGGATACTTCCGCTTCAACTCCTTGCGCACCTCGAAGTACGCGCCGCTCCAGAAGCTCTTCAAGTCGTCCGTCACCTGCTGCGGCCGATGGTTCGGCGCGAGCAGGTGCATCAACACGCGCACACGTCCCCTCGCGACGAGCGGCGTCTCCGCCAAACCGAACAACTCCTGGATGCGCGCCGCGAGCACCGGTGCCTGACCGGGCGTGTACTGCAAGCGAATCCAACTTCCGCTCGGCACCTGCAATTTCTCCGGCGCTTCGCGATCGATGGCCGTGCGCTGTGCGTGCGTCAACTTCGAACGCAGGAACTCGACGAGGTCCTGCTTGCGCAACTCGTCGAAGGAGCGACACCCCGCGCACAACTCCGGCAACAACGCGCGCAGCTCCTCCGCTTCGAACGCCGGCAATTCTTGCTCCGGCATCCACCCGCGCAAGCTGCGCACGCGAGCCAGGAACGCTTCGACTTCGGGCTCTCGCAACGGCAGCGCGCGCTCCAAGTCGGCCGCCGCCGCAACCGCCAGAGCCGACGCGACCTCGTCACCCTGCGGCACCGCCGCCTGCACTTCCTCGAGCACGAGATCACCGAACAAAGTGCGCTTCGTCGCCGTGACGCGCGATCGTTCGTGATCGAACGCGACGTGGACCTCCGTGCGAACCTGCGCGGCGTCGATCCATGCACGCTCGACCGCCGATGCCTGACGCACGAGCGCCTCTGCCCGCTCACCACGCTTGCCGGCGTCCATGTCGACGCACACGAACAGGTCGTGATCGAGCACCCCCGACTCTTCCCCGAGCCGCACGCCGCGACCGCCGACCATCACACCGCGTCGATCACCGGGCGCACGACGCACGGCGAGCCGATCGGCCCACGCAGCGAACAACGCGCGCATCAACGCTTCCTCTGCCGGCTCCTTGCGCTCGCGTTGCTTGCCGAGCGCACGTTCGATCTCGCGGAACAGTGCGTCTGCCGACTGCGACACGTAACGCGCAGCGCTCGGGTTGAGCGGACCGATCTGCGTCTGCGTGGATCCATCGTTCTCGTGCTTCTCGAGCGCAATCACGCGGTCGACGACGTCCGAATCGCTGATGCGCGCTCGTTTGCTCCTCTGCCCCGGCGGACCTTCGCGCACGAATGGATCGCGCTCCTGCAGCATCGCCGCTGCCAACGAAGCGCTCGACGCACAACCGCGCGCGTGTCCTTCGACCAGCAAACGAGCCAGCCGCGGGTGCGCCGGCAAACGCGCCATCGTGCGACCGATCGCCGTGATGCCGCGTGCATCGGTCGCACCCAGCGTGCGCAACAACTCGTTCGCAACTTCGAGCGCCGCCGGTGACGGTGCTTCGAACCAGGGAAACGCGGCTGCATCCTGCTCGCCGAAGCACAAGAGCTGCAGCACCGCGCCCGCGAGATCGACGCGACGGATCTCCGGCTCGGTCGCTGCGTCGAGAGAGCGTTGCACGCGCTCCGTCCACATGCGCAGGCACACACCGGGCGCCGTCCGCCCCGCTCGACCCGCACGCTGATCCGCCGACGCGCGCGAGATGTGCACGAGCTCGAGCCGATCGAGCCCGACGCCGGGATCGAAGCGCATCTGGCGCGCGAGACCCGAGTCGACTACGGCCGTGATGCCGTCCACCGTGATCGACGTCTCGGCCACGTTGGTCGCGAGCACGACCTTGCGGCGCGTGCTGCGCTTCAGCACGGCATCCTGTTCGTTCGTGGGCAGGTCGCCGTACAAGTCGAGGAGCTCCACGCCCCGCTTGCGGCACACCGTTTCGAGCTCCGCGTGCGCGCGACGGATCTCGCCCACGCCCGGCAGGAACGCGAGAACGTCACCGCTGGTCTGCTCGAGTGCGCGCGACACACCGCCCGCGACGAGCGCATGCACCTGCCGATCGTCCTCGCTCGACAGGTACGTGACGTCGACCGGGAACGAACGCCCCTCGCTCTCGATCACGGGCGCGCCGCCGAGCCACTGCGCAAGCTCCGCCGTCGCGATGGTCGCCGACATCGCCAGGATGCGCAGGTCCGGCCGCGCTTCGCGTTGCACCCGCCTCGCCATCGCGAGCGCCAGGTCCGTGTCGAGGCTGCGCTCGTGGAACTCGTCGAACACGACGACGCCGACGTGCGACAGGAACGGGTCGTCCTGCAGCATGCGCACGAGGAGGCCCTCGGTCACGACGAGGATGCGCGTCGCCTTCGAGCTCTGGCGGTCGAAGCGCACGTGGAATCCGACTTCGTCGCCGACGCTCGATCCGCGCTCGAACGCGATGCGACGAGCCGCCGCGCGCGCTGCGATGCGGCGCGGCTCGAGCATCAGCACGATCCCTTCGCCCGCCAGGCCCGCATCGAGCAACGCCGGCGGCACGCGCGTGGTCTTGCCGGCTCCCGTGGGCGCGCGCAAGACCGCCGACGGATGCGCGCGCAACGCCGCGACGATGTCGGGCAATACGGCGTCGATGGGCAGCGGAGAGAGCGGCACAGGGCTCGATTCGGGTGAAGTGGGATGCAGCTCGGTCGGACGATCGGGAGTGGAACGATGGGCTCGAACGCCGACTCGACGAGGTTTGAATCGGCAGAGTTTCAAACCCTCGGGCGATCGTCGCGACGACGGTTGGATCGACGGTCGAGCGCGGTATCGTAGCGCGCCGTGCACGCACTGATCCTCCCGTTCGGCGACAAGACACCCGAGTTCGGCGAAGGCGTCTTCGTCGCGCCGACGGCCACCGTCATCGGTGACGTGACGCTCGGCGCGCGCGTGTCGGTGTGGTACGGCTGCGTGCTGCGCGGCGACGTGCACTCGATCCGCGTGGGCGCCGACTCGAACGTGCAGGACTGCGTCGTGATGCACGGCACGCTCGGCGAATGGCCCGTCGTGGTCGGCGAGCGCGTTTCGATCGGTCACAACGCAACGCTCCACGGCTGCACCGTCGAGGACGATTGCCTCATCGGAATCGGGGCGCGCGTGCTCGACGGAGCGGTGATCGGTGCCGGCTCGCTCGTCGCCGCCGGGGCACTGGTGCGCGAAGGCATGCGCGTGCCGCCGCGTTCGCTCGTCGTCGGCGTGCCGGCGGTCGTGAAGCGTCCTCTCGAAGAGCGCGAGGTCGACATCGTGACGCGGACGCCAGGTCGCTACCGCGACCTCGCGCGCCGGCACGCCGAGATCCTGCGCCGCGCCGGAGCGTCGCGCGCGTGAGCGACCCGCACGCACCCAACGCGACGATCGTGCAGCGGCGCGACGTCAACGAACGCGTCACGATCTTCCAA
>JBBQNP010000011.1:0-55523 GCA_038330085.1 Planctomycetota bacterium
CGCCCGAAGGAAACGATCCTCGGCTTCGCTGAAGGCCTCGCCGAAGTGATGTTCAAGTTCGTCGCGATCGTCATGAAGTTCGCCCCGATCGGCATCGGGGCGGCGATGGCGGTGACGGTCAGCCACAGCGGCATCGGCGTGGTGGTCAACCTGGGCAAAATCGTGCTGACGCTCTACGTCGCCCTGATCGTGTTCACGCTCGTAGCGATCGTGCCGATTGCCAAGTTCGCGCGCATACCTCTCAGGGAGTTCTTCAGGAAGGTGAAGGACCCGGCGATCATCGCGTTCACCACGACGAGCTCCGACGCTGCGTTGCCGCTCGCGATGGAGCGCATGATCGAGTTCGGCGTGCCCAAGCGCATCGTCGCGTTCGTCATGCCGACGGGGTACTCGTTCAACTTGACGGGCTCGACGCTCTACCTCGGCATCGCGTCGCTGTTCGTCGCGCAGGCGGCGGGCGTGCACTTGAGCATGGGACAACAGCTCTTCTTGATGCTGACGCTCCTGATCACGAGCAAGGGCATCGCCGGCGTTCCGCGCGCTTCGCTCGTCGTGTTGTCAGGCACGTTGACGGCGTTCGGGCTCCCGCTCGAAGGCGTCGCGGTGATCCTCGGCGTCGACGAGCTGATGGACATGGCGCGCACGATGGTCAACCTCGTCGGCAACTGCCTCGCGACCGCCGTGATGGCGCGTTGGGAAGGCGAATGGGGGAACGACAGCCCGCCTTGAGTGCAGATCAGGGCCCCCGAGTGCAGATCGGGGAAATTCCGGCGACGCGTGGCCGGCTCGCCCGGATGAACGCATGCCCTCCTGCCCGCTGCAGGGCACTCTCGTTTCCGACGGTTTTTCGCAGACGATCGGACCCCTCGCGCATGCATGAACTCGTCGCAAGATGGACGAGACCATGACCCCTTCGATCGAAGCACTGCTCGCGCACGCCGGCTGGGTGCGCGCGCTCGCGCACACGCTGGTGAACGATCCGCACGATGCCGACGATCTGGCGCAGGAGACGTTGACTGCGGCACTCGTGTCGCAGCCTCGCCCGGGTCGAGGTTTCGCGGGCTGGCTCGCGACGACGTTGCGCAACGCGAAGAGTCAGCGTTGGCGGCGCGAGGTCGTGCGCGAGCGGCTCGAGTGGACCGGTGCGCGCGACGAGCACTTGCCTTCGACCGACGAGCTGGCGGAGCAAGCCGACTTGCAGCGCGCCCTCGTCGAGCACGTGCTCGCGCTCGACGAGCCGTACCGCGGCGTCCTCTTGCAGCGCTACTTCGCCGAGCTCGATCCCGCAGAGATCGCGGAACGTGCGCACGTACCGCTCAAGACGGTGTCGAGCCAGATCACGCGCGCTCACCAGAAGCTGCGTGAACGGCTCGAGCGCAAACACGGCGGCGGGAGAGCGTGGCTCTCGGCGGTCGTGCCGCTGTTGCCGCGGGGCCACACCCTTTCGACTGCTGGAGGTGCTCTCTTGAACGCGAAGATCATCATGTCCGTCGCGGCTGTCGTCATCGTCACGGGCGTGCTCGTCTGGACGCGAGCCGACGGGCCGGCAGCATCCACGCCGACGACGCTCGCGCGGGGAATCGAGGCTTCGCGAAGCGAGTCCCCCAAGGGCGACGTTCCTCCGCTGCAAGTCGACGCTGGCGCTGCATCCGAGCGAACAGCCCTCGACCGCGCGCCGAGCGCAACGACCAAGTCCGCAGCCGCCACACCGCCGGAGTCCTTCGTCGTGCACGGCAGCGTCCTCGACTCCGACGGTCATCCGACTGCGGGGCTGCTCGTCGGTTGGAGTGGATCGGGAGCAGAGCGCATCGCGAGCGCTGCGCAAGGCCGCTTCGACCTGAACACGACGGCAACGCAAGGAACGATCGACGCGTTCGAACCGGGCTGGACGACCGTGCGATCGGGCGCGTGGCGCAAGAACGCCAAAGTGGAACCGACCGTCATCGTTGCGCGCTCACTCGATCTCGCGGGCATCGTGCAGGGCGAGCACGGCGAGCCGCTCCCTGGCGCGCGCGTCATGCTCGCAACGCCGTCCGATTTCGAGACGCGCTTCGAAGGCAACCTCGAGGCGACTTCGTCGAACGGCTGGCGATCGATCTCGGATGCGCGCGGGCACTTCTCGCTCGAGCACGCGCCGTCGATCTCGGGCGCGATGCTGCGCACCGTGCTCGAGGGCTACGAGATGAGCGAGATGGCCGAGCCCCTCGTGCGCGACCAGGCTCTCGTGATCGTGATGCAGCGGCCGAAGATCGCGCTGGCGGGTGCCCTGCGCGGTCGCGTCGTCGACGATCACGGCACTCCGGTGGCGATGGCGCGCGTGTTCCTTGGTTTGGCTTCGACGACGACCGACGAGGCCGGACGGTTTGGCATTCCGCTCGCGCGCGCGGTCACGTCCGATCGCATCAGCGCGCTCAAGAGCGGCTTCCGTCCCGCCGTGCTCGATCGTCCGCGACCGCCGCACGGTGACGAGACCGGCTGGCCGGAATCGATCGAGCTGCAGTTCCCTGGCCCGTCGTTGTCGATCCGCGGCGTCGTCGTCGATCGCGACGATCACCCACGCGCCGGCTTGCGCGTTTCGCTCGACACGCCGACGCCGGTCGGAGCCATCGGCAAGATGCCTGCGTTCGCCGAGAACCTGATGGCCGGCGCTCGCGTTCCGCCGCTCGCGTTGCAGTCGGAAGCGCGTGCGCCCAAAGCGGACGCCGACGACTTCTGGGACTTCCAAATGCACGACGTCGAGCCGAGCGCGTTCTGGAACTGGGTTCCAACCGACGAGCAAGGGCGGTTCGAGCTGACGGGTCTCGACGACCGGTCCTACCGACTGCGGTTGATGGATCCCAAGTCCCTCGACATCACGACGACCGACGCCTACCCGGCCGGCGAAACGGTGCGCATCGTGATGCCCGCGCCGAACTTCATCCCGCGCGTCGCGGGCCGCGTGATCGACGACGACGGCAAGCCCATCGCGGGCGTGTCGGTCTCCCTCAGCGGCGAAGCAGTCGGCGTGCGATCCCGTGTGTTCGGCGGGCGGGTCGACGTCCAGATCCGGGAACCGCGCGAAGGAGTACGAACCGACGAGAAGGGGCGATTCGAGTTCAAGGACGTCCCCCGCGCGAACATCCACTTGTCGTTCACGTCGGATGAAATCCTGCCCGACGAGCTCGAGATAGCGAAGCTCTCGAAGCCCGATGCGATCGAGATGAAGGTTCACACGCGCTGCTCGCTGCAGGTCGTGATCACCACGCACGGTCTCGATGCGGATCGGGTGGCGATTCGCGGTCCCAACGACGAGGGGCTCGATCTCTACACGCTCGAGAGCGGTTCGGTCAACGCATTCACGGACGCTCCGATCGTCGACGGACACACCTCAGTCTTGTCGGCAAGCTCGGCCGCAGCGGTGCTCGTGCTCTTCAAAGGCGACGAGGTCGTGAAGCGCACCAACATCCGCTTGCACACCGACGGCATCAATCGCATCGAGCTTTAGTGAGCGAGGACCCGCGCTGGCGCGAAGAACACGACAGCGGTGCTGGAAGAGTTGCTTTGGCCCAGCATTCGGACGTCACAGCATTCCCGTATGCGACCCAGCAGGATGCTGCCGCAAGGAACCGTGTTCGCTGCGCGCCGACGCCAGTGCGGGCCCCATTCAGGATCGTTGGACGTCGTTCTTGATCTGATTCGCAAGTTCCCTTCACGTTGAAGCCACCCGCGCTTGACCTGGGACTCGCAATAGCGACCTAACGTGGCCGGCCCATGGGCCCCCCGGCATTTTCGAGCGAGCACGAGTCCAAATCGCGCGGCCTGACTGGCCCGCTGCGCGCGTGGCATGTCACGCGCGTACTCGTGTCCGACGTCGGTCCCTCTGGCTTCGTATCGGGGAGGAACCGCGTTCATCGTGAGTTGGTTGAGATCCGCTTGCTGCGTCGTCCTCGCAACCATGCTCGTCACTAACGAGGTACGCGCCGCGGGACAACAAGCGGGATCCATTCGGGGAGTCGTCTACGACAAGGAGTTCGACGTCCCGCTCGTCGGCGCGAAGGTCGCGATCGTCGAGACGCACCAATCGGTCGTGACGAACGACGAAGGCAACTATGTCTTCGCGGAGGTCTTCGCAGGGGTCGCGGCGAGCAAGTACACGCTCGTGTTCTCCAAGGACGGTTACGAGAGGCAAGTGAAGGCCGACGTGATCGTGACCGCAGGACAGTTGACGGAGATAAGTGCATCGCTGTCGGGTGACTTCACCGACATGGAAGAGTTCATCGTCCAGGACCTCGTCGACCTCGGCGGTCCGACGGAGGTCGGTCTCCTCAACCTGCGCCTCGAGAGCCCCGCGTTGATGGACTCGATCGGCTCCGAGTTGATGAGCCGCGCGGGTGCGAGCGATGCGGCCGGTGCGCTGCGTCTCGTCGCGGGCGCCTCGGTGCAGAACGGCAAGTTTGCGGTCATCCGCGGGCTGCCCGACCGCTACATCAGCTCGCAGCTCAACGGCGTGCGCCTGCCTTCCGCCGATGCGGACAAGCGCGCGATCGAGCTCGACCAGTACCCTTCCGCGATCATCGAGAGCATCCGCGTCTCGAAGACGTTCACGCCCGACCAACAAGGCGACGCATCCGGCGGCGCGGTCGATGTGCGCTTGAGGGGGATCCCCGATCAGCCGATTTTTCAGGTCAAGGCCGAGCTCAGCACCAACAGCCAGGTTCGCGGACGCGACGACTTCCTCACCTACAAGGGCGGCGGGCTGAGCTACTGGGGCCATGACGATGGCTCGCGCGACATCCAGTTCGACCACTTCGGCAGCAACTGGGACGGCGCGGTTGGCGTCTCCCGCGATGATGCGCCGACCGACTACAAGTGGTCGGTCACTGCCGGCAACAAGTACGAGGTCGCCGACGGAGTGAAGATCGGCGGGCTCGCGAACTTCTTCTACGAGCGCGACAGCCAGTTCTACGACAACGGCGTCAAGGACTCGAAGTGGATCACTTCACCTGGTGGTCCGTTGGTGCCCGAGACACTTCAGGGTGGCGTGAGGGACGGCAACTTCAAGACATCGCTGCTCGACATCACGCGCGCTGAGCAGTCGTTGCGTTGGGGCGGGCTCGGTGTGCTCGGCCTCGAGACGGAGCACAACCAGCTCGCGCTGACGTATCAGTACACGCACACCGCGGCGGACGTGGCGACGCTGGCGGAGGACACGCGCGGAAAGGCGTATTACTTCCCCGGCTACGACCCGAACGACCCGACGGGTGTCGGACACCAACAGGTCGACACCGCACCGTACATCCGCACTGAAACGCTCGAGTACACCGAGCGCACGACGGACAGTCTGCAGCTCAGCGGCCGGCACACTCTTCCCATCGGCGACTTCGGGCCCGATACGTTTCGCTTCAGCGCGCCCGAGCTGTCGTGGACGCTCTCGAAAAGTTCAGCCAGCCTCGATCAACCGGACAAGAGGCAGTTCGCCGGGAAGTGGTGGGGAGCAGTCTTCCACGAGGCGACACCGTTCCTGCCCGAGCACACGGACCCCGCCTCGTGGTACGCGTACGCCCCCGGAGCCAACTTCACGCTCGGCAACCTGCAGCGCACGTGGAAGACCATCGAAGAAGACAGCAACCAGGTCTCGATCGATCTGAAGTGGCCGTTCAAGCAGTGGACCGACAGCCCGGGCTACATCAAGGTCGGCTTGTTCGACGACGACGTGCACCGCAAGTTCAACCAGGACACGTTCAGCAACTTCAACGACCCGGGTGCCCACTTCGAAGGCGGCTTCGACGACTTCTGGAGTGCTGACTTTCCCAACGAGAACCACCCGATCACCCCGTCGACCCAAGACGTCGATTACCGCGGCAAACAGCATGTTTCGGCGTGGTACTCGATGGCGGACTTGCCCCTGAACTCGTCGCTCGACTTGGTGGGTGGGGCGCGCTTCGAATCGACGAACATCAACATCGTCAACCAGCCCGAGCCGGATGCGAACTGGTTTCCTCCCGTCACGAACGGCGGGCAGACGGCGCTGCACCCGGGCGACGCGGACGTCGACTTTTCGCAGCACGACGTGCTGCCTTCGATCGGTGCCATCTACACGCCGGTCGAGAAGGTCACCCTGCGCGCTTCCTATTCCCAGACCATTGCACGGCAGACGTTCAAGGAGCTGTCTCCGATCATCCAGCAGGAGTTCTCCGGTGGTCCGGTCTTCATCGGCAACCCCGACTTGGGGATGAGCTCACTGCAGAACTACGACTTGCGCGGCGACTACGCTCCCTACGAAGGCGGGCTGGTTTCGCTCTCCTGGTTCAAGAAGGACATCCGGGATCCGATCGAATACGTCCAGCGCCTAGCCAACGACATCGGCACGTACACGACGGCGGCGAACTATCCCACGGGCAACCTCAGCGGTTACGAAGTCGAACTGCGCCAGGACCTGAGTCGCTGGACCGAGGCGTTGCAGGGCTTCGCGATCGGCGCCAACGCGACCTTCATCAACTCGGAAGTGCGTCTGCCTCAGGAAGACTCCGAGAACTTCGCAACCAACGGGTTCGCTCCGATCACGTCGCGCGACATGACCAACGCGCCGGATCACCTCTACAACCTCTACATGACGTACGACCTGGCGTGGACGGGGACGCAAGCCGGTCTCTTCTACACCGTGCAAGGCGACACGCTCGTTGCCGGAGCGGGTGTGTCGCACGGCAACTTCGTGCCGAGCATCTACGCCAAGGAATACGACACGCTCAACCTGACCCTCTCGCAGAAGGTCGGGAAGTACGTCTCGTTCCAGTTCCAGGCGAAGAACCTGACGAACTCCAAGATCGAGGAGGTCTATCGCGACGACAGCCTCGCGAGCGACGTGACGCACTCTTCGTACACGAAGGGCATCGACTACTCGATCAGCCTGACTGCGACCTTTGCTTTCTGAAATGCGCGAACGATCGCCGAGGACTATGAAACCGATGAAACCGACAACGAAACGACAGCGAAACGGGGCGAGAGCACGCGCTTGCGCGCCGTGGGTGCTGACCAGCGCAGTGTTCCTGCTCTTCGCCGGCGCGATGCGCGCGGGCGAAGGCGACGGCTCCACGCCGCCGACGCTCGACGAGACGCGCGTCCTGATGGGCAAGTGGATCGAGACGCAGCAGATCATCTCGAAGGAACGTAACGACTGGCAGCAGGGCAAAGAGATCCTGACCGGCCGACTCGAGCTGGTTCGGAAGGAGATCAGCGGCCTCGACGAGAAGATCAAAGAGGTCCAGACCGGTGTGGACACGACCGACGCGCAGAAGCGGGACCTGCTCGCCGAAAAAGAGAAGCTCGACCTGGTCGTGAACCAGCTCGCGGAAGCCGTGACCGGCATGGAAGCAAGCGTGCGCGAGCTCTCGAAGTGGTTGCCCGAGCCGATTCGACTGAAGCTGCAGCCGCTCTACACGCGCATACCCGATGACGCGGCGACGACGAAGGTCTCGGTGGCGGAGCGCTTCCAGAACGTGCTCGGCATCTTGAACGAGGTCAACAAGTCCAACAACGAGATCAGCGTCGAGTACGAAGTGCGCGAGCTCGAAGGCGGCAAGCCCTCCGAGGTGCGCGTGATCTACGCCGGTCTCGGACAAGCCTGGTACGTGAGCGCCGGCGGTGAAGCCGGCATCGGCCATCCGACCGCGGACGGGTGGAAGTGGGAACCGTCGAAGGCGATCGCCGGCGACGTGTCGATGGCGCTCGAAATTCTGCAAGGCAAGCACAGCCCGGCCTTCGTGCCGCTCCCGGTGAAAATCCAATGAGAAACACGAGCGCCTTGTTGTTCGTACTCGCTCTCGCGCTGCCTGCGTTCGCGCAAGCGCAAGCGCCAGATCAAGCGCAGGTGCAGTCCATGAGCCAGATCGCGCACTCGGCCGAGGCTCAGCTCGCGACGAGCGTGAGGGCGCTCGACGTCCTGCGCGCGCAGATCGGGGCGGAGAAGTTGCCGATGGCGCAGGGCCTCACTGCGCAAGAGGAGCACCTCGGACAGTTGCGTCGCGACTACGACCAGGTCGCGCGTACGCGGGACACGGGGAGCCTCGACATCGCCGGCATCAAGGCCGCGACGAAGGCGCGCGCGGACGAGCTCGCCTATGTCGGCAACCTGCTCGACGAATACGCGCGCACGTACGAAGGGAAGGTCAACGTCAGCGAGCTGCAGTACTTCGGCAACGCGATCGAGACCGCCAAGCAGGCGTCGGAGAACACGACGCTCTCGATGACGGACAAGTTCGTGCGTCAGACCGAGTTCGCCAAGCTGTCGGTGAAGCGTCTCCAGGACGTGATCGGCGGCACGCGCTTCGACGGCGTCGGCGTCGACCTGCAGGGCGGCGTCGCGAAGGGCCAGTACGCGATCATCGGTCCGATCGCGATCTTCCGCGCGGCTGCGGGTGGCGTCGCCGGGATGGTGTTGCCGCAGACGGGCTCGACGAACCCGCTCATCCGTCCGCTCGAGGGCGCGGTGCAGGCGGGGCTGGTCGCGCTCGTCGAGACGGGCGAAGGACTTCTGCCCGTCGATCCGTCGCGCGGCGGCGCGTTGAAGGCGCTCATTCAGCGCACGAACATCGTCCACATCTTCGAAAAGGGCGGCCCGATCATGTGGCCGCTCTTGATCGCATCGGTGCTGGCGCTCGCCACCGTGATCGAGCGCCTCATCTTCCTCATGCGCGAGAAGGTGCGGCGCGATCGCAAGGCGCTCGACGCGTTCTTTACGGCCGTCGCACGCGGGGATCTCGACGGCGCGGTGCGCATAGCCAAGGAGACGAAGTACTTCGTCGTGCGCGCGCTGGGTTACGCGCTCGAGCACAAGGAATCGTCGCTGGTGAGCGCGTTGCTCTACTCGCAGGCGCAGGAGCTGAAGCGTTTCCGCCGCGGCATCCCGATCCTCGACACGGTCATCACGCTGGCGCCGCTGCTCGGCCTGCTCGGCACGGTGACAGGCATGATGGGTTCGTTCTCGCTGATCGGCGGCGACCTCAGCGCTCCCGGCGCGATCACCGGCGGCATCGCGGAAGCGCTCATCGCGACCGCGTTCGGTCTGGGCATCGCGATCACGTCGCTCTTGCCTTTCAACTTCTTGAACGCGCGCCTCGAGGACGCGCGCCACGAGCTCGAATCGGCTTCCACTCAACTCGAACTGCTGGTTCCGTCGCACCGCCCGGTCCTCGAGCACGTCGTGCCGGCGGCGCAAGAGCAGGTCGCGCGCCCCATCACGACGCCGCAGATGGACGAAGCTCAGCGCAAGTTGCGTGAAGCCCACAAACGTCGTCTCGCGATCCAGCGCCAGATCGCCGAGCTGCAGACCGAGCTCGCCGACGAAGATCTCGAGTCCATTCCCCTCGTACCGCACCGCCAGACAGTCAGGGATTGACCATGCACGGAGGTTCATCGAGCAGCGGCCCGAAGCGAGCGCGGATCGAGATCATCCCGCTCATCGACATCATCTTCTTCCTGCTCGCCACGTTCGTCATGGTCTCGCTCTCGATGACCAAGAACCAAGGCGTGCAGGTCCAGCTGCCGACCGCCGGCAGCGCAGCGTCGCTTGGCGATCAGCAGGAGATGGAGAAGGCCGTCACGCTCAGCGTCAACGCGAAGGGCGAGCTCTTCTGGAACAAGGAAAAGATGACGATCGCACAGCTGCCGATGCGCTTGGCAACGTTCAAGACGACATCGAAGGACCCCAAGGTGGTCATCAACAGCGACGGCGCCGCCGACTTCAAGCACGTCGTCGCCGTGCTCGACGAAGTGCGCCGCGTCGGCATCGGCAAGGTCGGCATCAACACGGAGAAGAAGTGAAGTGAAGCTGGCCTGGATCATCGGCCTCGTCTGCGCGCTGGCGTTGCACGCCGCCGTGATCCTGTTCGCCGGCATTTTCCTGCCGCCGAAGGACAGGGCCATGCATGCGCCGCAGGAGGTCGAGCTCTTGAGCGAGACCGAGCAAGAAAAGCCCAAGCTCGAGGAGAAGAAGGAAGAGAAGCCGGAGGACATGGACAAGGACGCCGACAAGGCGCCCGAACCCACCGAGATGATCCACGATCTCGCTCCTCCCTCTCCCGACGACGCGCCTGCTCTCGACGCGGCGAGCTTGAGCGCGATCGAAGCGGCGCTGAACGGAGAAGGTGGCGGTGCGGATTTTGGCGACTCGCTCAGCTTGGCATCCGGCGGACGCATCGGCGGCACGGGCAAGGCCGGCGCGCTTGACGAGAGCCTCGACAACGCGTTCAGCATGGCCGAGATCGACCAGAAGCCGCGCGCGGTGTTCCAGGGCTCGCCCAACTATCCGCCTGAGATGCGCGGCAAAGGCGTCGACGGCGAGGTCGTGTTGATTTTCGTCGTCGACGCGGAAGGCAAGGTCACGAACCCGCGCGTCGAGAGCTCTTCGCATCCCGCGTTCGTCACGCCGGCGCTGAACGCAGTCAAGAAGTGGAAGTTCGAGCCGGGCGTCCACGCCGGCCAGCGCGTGCCTTGCAAGATGCGCGTCCCGATCCGATTCCCAGCGAGCTGACGTCATGATCCGCACATCGTCGATGTTCAAAACGAGCCTGACCGTCGTGTTTTGCCTGTTCGGATTCTCCGTGCTCGCGCCCGTCGTGCGCGCCATCGAGGACACCTCCACACGCGCTGGCAATGAAACAGCACAGATCGATCTCGCCGCGATCTGGAACGATCCGACGTTCCAAAAACAGTTCGTCGGCAGCTACGGCATCAATGCCGACATCGAGCCGCGCATCACGCCCGACGAGGTGAAGATTCTCGAGAAGATCCGCCCGTTCATGGCGGACAACCTGCCGCAAGCCGAGGCGATGCTCGAGAACCTGATCAAACCGGACTCTTCGGCGACGCTCGACTTCACGCTGGGCGGCATCCGCTTCCAACGCGAGGAGTATCCGCGCGCGCTCGAAGCCTACCAGCGCGCCGTCGGGAAGTTCCCGAGCTTCCGCCGCGCATGGCGCAACCTGGGTCTGATCGAGGCGCGCGACGGACACTACGACGAGGCGATCAAGGCGTTCACGCGCATGATCGAGCTCGGCGGCGGCGACGGCTACTCGTTCGGCTTGCTCGGCTTCGCGTACGCCTCGAAGCAGGACTACCAGGCGGCGGAAACGGCGTATCGCAATGCGCTATTGCTCCAGCCCGAGAACAGCGAGTGGCGACTCGGCCTCACGCGCTGCGTCTTCAAGCAGGGCAAGTTCGAGGATGCGGCGGCGCTGCTCGACGTGCTCATCACGCGCTACCCCGACAAGGCCGAGTTCTGGTTGCTGCAGGCGCACACGTTCCTCGGCCTGAAACAGCCGTTGAAAGCAGCCGGGAACCTCGAAGCGCTCGACCTGCTCGGCAAGGCGACGGTCGACAGCCTCGACACGCTCGGCGACATCTACGTGACCGAGAACCTGATGGACCTCGCGTCGCGCGCCTACCAGCGCGGCATCGACATCGACACGAAGCAGCCTGTCGCGCGCCCGCTGCGCTCGGCGGAAGTGCTCGCCGCGCGCGGTGCGATGAAGGAAGCGCGCGCGGTCGCGATGCACGTGCGGCAAGTGCTGCAACCGCAGCTCGACGCGGCTGCGAACCACAAGCTCTTGAAGCTCGAAGCGCGTCTGAGCATGGCCGAAGGCATCGGTGACCCCGAGACGGCCAAGGTGCTCGAACTGATCGTGCAGGAGGATCCGCTCGACGGAGAGGCGCTGATGCTGCTCGGCCAGGACTGCTCGCAGCACGGCGAACCGGACCGCGCGATCTTCTGGTACGAGCGCGCCGAATCGCTCGAGGCCTTCGAGATCAACGCCCGCGTCCGTCACGCGCAGGTGCTCGTGGGTATGGGCCGGTACGGCGACGCGATCCCGCTCCTGCGTCGCGCGCAGGAGTCGAAGCCGCGCGACGACGTGGCGCGCTACCTCGATCAGGTCGAGCGCATCGCCAAGTCGCGTCGCTGACATCGAAGTCCCGCCAGAAAGGCTCTCTTCGACGCCGCTGATTCATCCAACGCGCGAGCGCTCTTTACCCACGCTCCACACACCGATCCCACCCTGCTCGCACACGGTACAGCTTGATCCAGGGAGACCACCTCCTCCGAGCTCCGTGACAGACATCGAGTGTGAGGAGCAGCCAGTGAAGAGTTTGATCAAGGGAACGGCATTGATGGCGTTGGTCGGAGTCGGAGCCGCGAACATCGCGGGCGCGACCGAGATCTTCGTGACCAGCAACATTTCGGTCTCCACCACGTGGACCGCGAACAACACCTACAACCTGCAACAGCAGGTCTACGTCCTGCCCGGCGCGACGCTGACGATCGACGCCGGCACCGTCGTCGCGAGCACGACGAACATCGGCGGCAGCTTGGCCGTCTGCAAAGGCGCTCAGATTTTCGTCAACGGCACGGAAGCCAACCCCGTCATCATGACGTCGACCGCCGACGTCGCGACGTGGGTCGGTGGCGATCCGAAGACCGGCACTTGGCGCGAAGCCGTCAACGAGTGGGGCAACCTCACCGTCATGGGCGCCGCGTACATCTCCGCCAACAATCACGGCGGCATCACCACGAACGTCCCGACGCCGAACGCGAGCAACGTGGCCCCGATGGAAGGCCTTGTCGCCGCGTTCCCGGGTGACACGAACGTTCTCTACGGCGGCGGCAACGACGACGACGACAGCGGTTCGATCCACTACCTGTCGCTGCGCTACGGCGGCAAGGTCATCGGCCTGGGCAACGAGCTCAACGGCCTTTCGATGGGCGGCATCGGACGCCAGACCGAAGTCGACCACATCGACATCATGAACAACGTCGACGACGGCATCGAGACGTGGGGCGGCACCGTCAACTACAAGTACCTCAACATCTGGAACATCGGCGACGACAGCTTCGACTGCGACGAAGGCTGGCGTGGCAAGGCACAGTTCGGCCTGCTCGTGCAGGGCTATAGCGTCGACGCACCGCAAGGCTCGGGCGTCGGTGACAACTGCTTCGAGACGGACGGCGCGGAAGACTCCGACTGGCAGCCGGTCACGACGGCCTCGATCTACAACTTCACCGTCATCGGCCAGCCGGTCGACGGCGACCAGGGCACGGCGTGGCGCGACAACGCGCGCGTCCAATACCACAACTGCATCTTCATGGACCTGGGCGAAGAGCTGGTGAAGCTCGACAACGTCGACAACGACGGCGCGCACGGATACGGCTTCAACGGGACGCTCTCGTGGGCCAACACGTGGACGACGGCCTACAACGGCGTTCCGGCGATGCCGAACGATCCGGCCAGCCCGGCGACCTTCTACGCGGCGCAATCTTCGGGTGTGCTCGCGTCGATCACCGACAGCGTGTTCTTCCGCAACCTGTTCGCCAATGCGTACACGGAAGCGAACAACCGCAGCGTGATGGCGCCGGCGAACAACAACGTGCTGATCCCCGGCTTCGCCGCGATCGACGCGCCGATCAAGTCGATCACGCGCGGTCCGGCAGTGGTTCGTGGCGGCAAGACGATGTTGCCCGTCATCAACCTCGACCCGCGTCCGGCCAATGCGGCGCTGACGAGCGTCGGTTCTGCGCCGAACGACGGTTTCTTCACGCCGGCCTCCTACCGCGGCGCGTTCAACAACAACAACGGCCAGGCCTGGACCTGCAACTGGACCGCCTCGTACGCGTTCGGCTTCACGCCGTCGACCGAGATCGGCACCCGGTACTGCTTCGGCGACGGCACGGGCACGGCCTGCCCGTGCGGCAACACCAGCGCAGTCGGCGCGGACGGCGGCTGCCTCAACTCGCTCGGTGCGGCCGGCACGCTGCGCGCGAACGGATGCGCCAACATCTCGAACGACACGCTGGTGCTGAGCGGAGCACAGATGCCGACCACGGGTTCGGTGCTGTACTTCCAAGGCACGGTTCAAGTCGGCGGCGGTGCGGGCGGCACGTTCGGTGACGGCATTCGTTGCGCGGGTGGATCGGTGATCCGACTCGGCACGAAGACCAACGTCGGCGGCGCGAGCCAGTATCCGGCGGGCAGCACGGCGATTTCGGTGAAGGGCGCGTGCGTCGCGGGCGACGTGCGCAACTACCAGGCGTGGTACCGCAATGCGGGCGCGTTCTGCACCGTGTCGACGTTCAACCTGACGAACGGCGTGCAGATCGTCTGGGAACCCTGATTCCAAGACGATCGTTCCTAGTGCAACGGTCCCTGCTCGATTCCGGCCGGAGTTTCTCCGCGCCGGAAGCGGGTGGGGATCCGGCACGTACTTGATGTCACATCCAAATCGGCCAGCACGAAGTCGCTCTCGAACACCGCATCCCACTCGCGCCATGACAACTTCACGCAAGATCCTCTTGTCCGCCGCCCTCGTTTTGTGCGTCGGTGGTGTCGCGTTCTGGATCTCCTCGGCTGCGCACTGGCAGGCGGAAGCTGTGCGCGCGAAGGAACCCAAGCCGGAGGTCGCACGACCTCGCGCGAGCGAAAGCGGGCTGGCGCCGTGGCGTCTCGATCTGCTCGACCTGGCGTTCAAGGCCGCGAGCAAGATGCCGGTCCAGCCTCACATCAAAAACCGCTCGCGCGCGCAAGAGTCCGTCGTCGACGCGTGCCTGCAGCTCGATCAACCCGCGCTCGCGCGCGCCGAGATACCGTCGATCGGCAACTGGCGGCGTGGTGCTGCCTATGCCGACCTCGCGTTCTGGACCGTGCAGCACGATCCGTCGGCCGACGTACAGCACGATCTCGACCAAGCCGAGGAGATCGCGACACGAGCCGAGAAGGACGGCGCGCAGGATTGGCAGCGCGATCGCATCCGCGTGAAGATCGCACGCACGCATGTGTTGCTCGGACAGGTGGAAGCGGCAGCGCATTTCGAGGACGGAGCGCTCCCCGCCGAAGCGGGAAAGGTCGCGGCGGTCGAGGCCATGGTCGGCGGCCCCGATGTCTTCGACCAGCGCATTCATGCGCTCGATGCTGCGGTTGCGATCGGTGACTTCGACCAGACGCAGAACGCGATCGAGGCCTGCACGCAGCTCTACGACCGCGTGTACCCCGATGCGGAAAAGCGCGACATCATCGAGAAGAAGATCAAGGCCTCGTGGGGCAGGTTGCCCTTGCAGCTGCGCATCGACGCCTTGATGCAAATGTCGGGGTTCGCGGCGGATCACGAGGACGCAGGCAAGTCGCTCCAGTTGCTCGACGATGCGCAGTCCGTCCTCGAATCAGACCCGTGGCTCCCTCAGGATCAGGTTCCGCTCATGGCGCGGCTTGCAGTGCTCCGCCAGCGCGCCGGTGACACGTCGAAGGCACGCGCACAGATCGCGGCCGCCGTCGAGCTGTACGACGCTTCGCGCCCGAAGATCGTCGACATCTATCGCGCCCAGGCGCTGCGCCCTGTGGCCGAGGCCTACCAGTCGATCGGGGATGCGGCCGCGGCGCTCGCAACCTGCAAGCGTGTCGTGGAAGAAGGCGTCGCGAACCCCAACTCGCGCCCGCGCGCCGACGATGTGTGCGCGACGTGCGTGTCGATGGCCGTGCACGGCATCGAGCCGGACGCCGAGCTGCGTGCTCGCCTCGAGCAGATCGTGAAGGAGCTCGGCGTTCCCTGGTAGGCCGTGATCGGCGCGTCGTGCGCGCTTGATCCAGACTTGATCGAGCACTGATCCGGCCTCGGACCGTTCACCCTACTGTGCGCGAGATCCGCGGGGAGCGTTCAAGCGTCCGCGAACACCGAACCCCTTCTCGAGCACCCTCATGTCCACCTTCATTCGTTCTCTCACCAGCCGGATGGTCCTCGCCTCTGGACTGCTCGCCTTCACCGGCAGCGCCCTGGCCTCCGGAATCACGCCCGGCAACCTCGTCGCCGTGCGCGTGGGCGACGGACTCGTTCCCCTCACCAACGCCGCAACAGCGGTCTTCCTCGACGAGTACACGCCGACCGGAACGTTCGTGCAGACGCTCGCGCTGCCGACGGCCGCGGCGGGCACGAACAACGCGCTCACGAACTCCGGCACCGCGACGTCCGAGGGCTACCTCAACGTTTCGGTGAACGGGCAATACCTCGTTCACGCCGGGTACGCAGCGATCCCCGGCACGGCTGCGATCGCGAGCACGGCATCGCCGAACGCGCCGCGCACCGTCTCGCGCATCGACCTCGGCGGGAACATCGACACGAGCACGTCGTTCAGCGGCGACACCTCGTACTCGGGCAACAACATCCGCAGCGCGACGAGCGTCGACGGCAACGAGTTCTGGACTTCGGGCACGGCGGCTGCGACCTCCGACGGCGGAGTGCGCTACGCATCGAGCCTGGGCGCGAACTCGTCACTGCAGGTCAGCTCGACGGTGACCAACACACGCGTGGTGGGCACATTCGGCGGACAGCTCTACGTCTCGAGCGCATCCGGCTCGTTCAAGGGCGTGAACACCGTCGGCACGGGACTGCCGACCACCAACTCCCAGTCGATCGCGCTCTTGCCGGGCTTCCCGTCGACGACGCCTTCGCAGTACGACTTCTTCTTCGCCGACGCGAGCACGCTCTACGTCGCGGAGGACGGATCGACCGGCGCGACCGGCGGCATCGAAAGATGGGACTCGGTAGGCGGTGTGTGGACGAGGGCGTACACGCTCAACCCGGCCGTCGGTCTCGGTTGCCGGGCGCTGACGGGCGTCGTCACGGGCGGCGTCACGACACTCTTTGCGACGACGACGGAGACGTTCTCGAACCAGATCGTCACCGTCACCGACACGGGTGCGGCGTCGACGTTCACGAGCATCACGACGGCCGGCACCAACCTCGTCTTCCGTGGATTGCGCCGCGTGCCGACGGGCGGACCCGCCCTGCCCGGCAATGCGTTCTGCCCCGGCGACGGTTCGGGTATGGCCTGTCCGTGCGGGAACAACAGCATCGTCGGCAACAACGAAGGCTGCGTCAGCACGCTCACCTTCGGCGGCAAGCTCGTCGCCAGCGGAAACCCGAGCCTCGCGAACGACACGATCGTGCTCACGAGCACGCAGCTGCCGAACAGCTCGGCCTTGTACTTCCAGGGCACGACCGCCGTGGGTGGCGGAGCGGGCGCTACGTTCGGTGACGGTCTGCGTTGTGCGGGCGGATCGGTCGTGCGTCTGGGCACCAAGACCAACGTCGCCGGCTCTTCGCAGTATCCCTCGGGTGGCGATCCGTCGGTTTCGGTCAAGGGCGCAGTGACCGCACCCGGCCTCCGCACCTACCAGACGTGGTACCGGAATGCCGCGGCGTTCTGCACGCCGAGCACGTTCAACCTGACCAACGGGTGGTCGTTGACTTGGGTCCCCTGAGGACTGCGCGGGTCCGACACGTGCGCCTCGAGCTGATTCTTTCAAGTCGAACGCACTCGGGATCCCGCGCTCGATCCGTTCGGGCCGCCGGCGAGCGGCCTGGACATTTTCCGTGACGAGGCCGGCCGCGCAAACGGCCGGTCTCTTCTCATTCCAAGAAGAAGAGTTCGACGCCGAGGGTGCTCGACTCGTACACGTGCGGTCCCCGGCGCGACCCACGACTGTGCCGTGCCGAGCCACGCCGCTTCACCGCGCTTGAAGTGAGCGTCATCGATAGCCGAACATCGCACACCCATGTCCAAGATCGCTTCGGGGTTGGTGACGTTCGCAAACGCTGCGCTCGTGGTCGCGTGCTCACATTCGAACGGAGCCCAAGCAGCAGTTGGGCAGACCCCGACGGTTTCCTCGGATCGCGCCGCCTCCACCCAGAAGGAGCACGCGGACATCGAGCTCATCGGATGGACTTCGTTCTCGGGCACGGAGAAGGATCTTTCCGGGCTGAAGGACACGCTTGTCGACGGAACACCGCACGATCGTCTCGGCGGTTTTGGTTCTGCCATCGCTTGGACCGGAAAGGACGACGAGTACGTCGCGATGGTCGACCGCGGATCGTCGGACGGAGACGTCGCCTATGCCTGCCGCTTTCAGCGGATCGATATCCACGTCGACCCGTCCGGGTCGCCGACCGTCCGAGCAAAGCTCGTCGCGACGACGATGCTGCGCAACGAGAAGGGCGAGACCCTGGTCGGACTGGCGACGGCCTTCGACGCAGAGCATCCGCTCGCGAGCCTGCGGTTCGATCCCGAAGGCGTGCGCGTCAGCCGGAAGGACACGCTGTTCGTGTGCGACGAATACGGTCCGCTCGTGTGCGAGTTCGACAGGCAGGGTCGACGGTTGCGCACGTTGAGCGTGCCGCCCGAGTTCGCGGTCGCCCACCCGGCGGCGGACAAAGAGGAGAAGATCGCGGGCAATCTGCGCGGCCGCGTCACGAACAAGGGTTTCGAAGGTCTGGCGATTTCGCCCGACGGTTCGAAGCTCTATGTGTTGTTGCAGGCGCCGTTGATCCAGGATCACGGCCGCAAGGGAGTGAACTGTCGGCTGCTTGAGCTCGACATCGACACGCAGAAGACGCGCGAGCTGTGCGTTCCGCTCGACGACAAGGACTTGGACTTCAACGAGATTCTCGCGATCGACGCTCGACGTTTCCTGGCGATCGAACGTGACGGCGAGAGAGGATCCGAGGCGCGCTTCAAGAAGATCGTCCTGCTCGACATCGCCGCAGCGAGCGACGTCAGCGCGCTCGACGGGCTGCCGGCGAAGGATATGCCGCAGAACGTGCATGCGGTCACCAAGGGTGCGTTCCTGGATCTGCTCGATGAGCATTTCGGCTTGGCCGGGGATACGTTTCCCGAGAAAGTGGAGGGCCTGGCATTCGGTCCCGACCTCGCCGATGGACGGCGACTGCTCCTCGTCACGACCGACAACGACCTGAGAGCCGAAGCCCAAAGCTGGATCTGGGCCTTTGCGGTCGAGCCAAGGACATTGTCTGCGACGCGGTTCCCTGCGTCAGGGGCGCGCTGACGCTTCGTCCTGCCGCGGGAGCCCTGCGTCACACCGACGACTGACCGCCTCTCTGCATTCAGACAGACACCGCGGATGCGGGTCGAGCCACGAGTCGAAAAAGTGCAGTTGTCCGGTCGCGCCAACGAAAAGAGGCGCCATATCCACCAGATCCGGACGTCAAACGCTGACGCGACAGACGTGGAAAGCGAGTGCTGCGGTCAAGTCAACAGTTGGGAAGAGCGGTTCTAAACGCTCGTTCAAATGATAAAAACCGACAATCTCATTGCTGTAGCACTGAGCCGCGTTACTAATGTCGCCCCGAGGTCCGCCGATTGTCTCTCTTCGGCCCTCCTCCCATTGTCCTACGGAGATCCCCGAAATGAAAAATGACGCCCAATCCGAAATCACTCGTTTGATCGAGGATTTCACCTCTCAGCTCACGACCCTTGTCCGTCGCACGACGCTCGAAGAAGTGCTGGCGACGCTGCAAAACGGAGCGATGGGCGCGGTTCGACGCGGCCCCGGCCGTCCGCGCGGTTCGGGTCGCGGACCGGGTCGCCCGCGCAAAGTGGGTCGCCCGGCCGGCGGCAAGCGCATCCGTCGTTCCGCCGAGGGTCTCGAACAGATCTCGGCCGATCTCTTGTCGCACGTCAAGACGAGCCCGGGCATGCGCGGCGACCAGATCGCAGCCGCATTGGGAACCGACGTCGGCACGATGCGCCTTCCGATGAAAAAGCTCATCGCCGACGGCCACGTCCGCACCGAAGGCCAACGTCGCGGGATGATGTACTTCCCCGGCACCGGTCGCGCCGGGGCGCGGGGCAAGCGCGCCGGCAAGAAGGGTCGCGGCCGCAATAAGGCAGCCTGAGATTCCAGCGCCCGGTTCGGCGCGACACGTTCTCCACTCGAGGGAATCGTTGAGCGCTGTCCGGCGCCCCCTCCGCCGAGCGGATGCGTCCGCTCGCGCGGACCGCGTCCCCCGATTCGGTTCGACAGCGATTCGTGCCTCCGCACAGACGCTGTCGAATCGAAATCTCATTCGGCCCGGAGGCTCCTCCATGACCGACTTCCTTTTTGCACAGCCACTGAACGTCGACATCCACGAGAACCGAATATGAAAGCCACACGTACCCACCGCAGCGAAGAAGATCGGATCGCAGACCTCGAAGCCAAGATCGCCGCGATCCGCGCGCGCGCCGAACGCAAGAAGGTGAAGAAGGACCCGAGCCTGCGTCACATCAGCGCAGCCGTGCGTTCGATCGACAAGGCTCTCGTCGAAAGCCATGACAGCGCCACGCGGCAAGCGCTCGGAGAAGCGCGTTCGACGTTGAGCGCATGCCTGTCTCTGAGCGGGGTCATCCTCGCCTCCGGAACGAAGTCGCGCGGCCGTCGCGTCAGCGGAGGCGGATCGAGCGTCGACGAAGGGACGCTCTTGACCTACGTGCGCGCTCATCCCGGTCAGCGCGGCGAGCACATCGCCGAGGGACTCGGCACGGACACGGCAGCGATGCGGCCGGTCATGAAGCGCTTGATCGAGAGCGGCAAGGTCCGCACGAAGGGCGAACGACGCGGAATGCAGTACGCCGCCACGTGATCGGCGCCCGTTCCGCGGGCGCATCGGCGAGCGCGCGAACGTGGTAGCGCGGATCGTCACCGTCGCGGACGGGGCGGCGTTTTGAATCCGCGTCCGCCAAAGATCCGCGCCAGGGCGCTGAATCCGGACGCCTGCGTGTGAGACCATCGGGCGAGCGAAGCGTCATCGACTTCGCTCGCGCCCCACTTGCTCGACGTCGCCGCCATCTGTCTCGTCATCACGGCCCTTCTGGCGTGGGCGAACCATCGGTTCATCCGGCTGCCGACGACGATCGGCGTGATGATGATCGCGCTCGTCGGGTCCTTGGTGGTTCTCGCGCTCGACGCAGCGGGCTGGGTGCACTCCTGGCGTGAGCACGAAGAGTCGCTGCTGCGCTCGATCGAGTTCTCCGAGCTCTTGATGCAGGGCATGTTGTCGTTCCTGCTGTTCGCCGGCGCGCTGCACGTCAACCTGGGAGAGCTCAAGGCACAGCGCTGGCCGGTGCTCGCGCTGGCGCTCATCGCGACACCCCTGTCGACGTTGTTCGTCGGGTACGGCCTGTTCATCACGTTGCCCTGGCTGGGGCTGAAGCTCGAGCTTCTCTACTGCCTCTTGTTCGGTGCGTTGATTTCACCGACCGATCCCATCGCGGTGATGGGCATCCTCAAGTCGGCGGGTGCGCCCAAGAAGCTCGAGCTCGTCATCGCCGGCGAATCCCTGTTCAACGACGGCGTCGGCGTGGTGATCTTCGGATTGCTCCTGGGAATGTTGCAGAGCGGTGGCACGCCGACATCTGGAACGGCGGCGATGCTGCTCTTGCGCGAAGCCGGCGGTGGGGTGGCTTTCGGTCTTGTGCTCGGGTTCGCGACGTACTGGCTGCTCAAGAGCGTGGACGAATATCAGGTCGAAGTGCTCTTGACCGTCGCCGCAGTGACAGGCGGATATGCGCTCGCCAGCCATCTGCACCTGTCCGGTCCGCTCGCGATGGTGATCACGGGGCTCGTCGTCGGCAACCAAGGGCGCGCGTTGGCGATGTCGGACACGACGCGTCGCTACGTCGACATGTTCTGGGAGCTCGTCGACGGGATCCTGAACGCTGTGTTGTTCGTGTTGATCGGCATGGAAGTCTTGGTCCTCGCGTTCTCAGCGACGGTGCTCGCAGCGGGTGTGATCGCGATCCTGGTGATGTTGCTGGCGCGATGGTTGTCCGTCGGAGTGCCGGTCGCGGTGTTCGGTCGGCATTTCGGAATGCCGTCCGGGTCATGGCGCGTGTTGACCTGGGGCGGATTGCGCGGCGGGATCTCGGTCGCGTTGGCGTTGTCGTTACCCGCCGGTTCGCAACGCGGCACGCTGCTCGTCCTCACGTACTGCGTCGTCGTGTTCTCGATCCTCGTCCAGGGGCTGACGATCGGACGCGTGACGCGCGGTTGCATGAAGGGTTCGGGCTGACGCACTCGCGCGAAAGATCCAACGTCTGCGTCGACATCACTTCGAGGCAAGGCTCGAAGCGAGCACGGTAATCAGCTCGCCGCGCTGCGCAAGATGCGCACGGATCTCGCCAGTTGCCGCGCCACGGCCACCGCTTGTTGGATCGTCGCGACGACGTGGATGTTCGGACCGGACGGCAAGCGATCCGCGACGCCGGGGGCGTCGATATCCAGCGTCCACAGACCGACGATGATCGCGAGGCCCTGCTGCTTCGACAGGCGCTTGCAGATGTAGCGCACGTGCATGAGGCGCGTCGGCGGCACTGCGGAGATCACGACCATGTCGACGGGGTGTTGCGTCAGCTTCTTCAGCGTCTCTCCCATGAGCTCTGCCAGGGGAACCATCTCGACGCGCGCCCCGGCGCCGATGAGCTCGCGTTCCAGCATTCCAGCTGCGAGGGCGTCGGAGTCGCTGCGCGACGGCAGGCACAGCACGCGCAGATCGACAAGGCTTCCAACTTCTTCGGCGCCGACCATCGCAGGAAGATGGACATCCGCTTCCGCGATCTCGTCGAGGAGGATTTGGATGTTCTCGCGGATCTGCGCCGCGGAGTCGGGGTCGAGCGTGCCCTGCTGCAGGTCGTGTTCGGCCATCGAGAGTGTGGGCAACACCGTCGAATCGATGACGGCGCGACCCGACTTGCCCTGGACCTCTTCTTTGACGACCGCCCAGGCCTCGTCCTGGTCCTGCGCGAGCAGGCGCTGGTACAGACGCGCGGGCGCGGGCAAGGCGGGTGAATCGCTGAAGAGCAACGACAGGAAGTACAGCTGCGGCACGTACTTGCCCATCACGACGAGACACACGGTGATCGGCGTCGAGAGCACGAGGCCGATCGGTCCCCACAACCAGCTCCAGAACAACGCCGACAAGAGGATGGCGAGAGGAGAGATGCCGGTGCCCTGGCCGTAGAGCCACGGCTCGATCACGAAGGAGCCCACGAGCTCCACGAGGATGAACACACCCACCGCTTCGAGCGGCTCCGTCCAACCGTCGGAGATGATGAACGCCAGGAAGATCGGCAACAGGGCCGCGATCCACACGCCGACGTAGGGGATGAAGCGCAACAGCGCAAACATGAACCCCCACAGCAACGCGTCCGGTACGCCGACCCACATGAGGCCCAGGCCGAAGGCGATGCCGAGCACGCCGTTCACGAGGACCTGGCGGATCAGATAGCGGCTGACCCTGCGCGAAGCGTCATCGATGGCCTGCGTCGTCACGTAGATCTGGCCGTTGCCGACCAGCCTGATGAATCGATCGCGCAAGTCTTCCGGGCGCAGCAGCATCACGACCGCGAAAAGCAATGCCATGACTGCCGTCGTGAGCATGCCCATCACCGGATCGAGGAAGTCGCGCAGCGACTGGAACGTGCCCGAGCTCGGCTCGGCGACCCGGACGAGCTGGGGTTCCGCCGTGCGCTTCATCGGCTCCGTCGGCGCAGTGAGCTCGGACCCCATGTCCTTCACGGTCGTCGCCGCGAGCTCGATGGGCTTGCCGAAGAGCTCGCGCAAAGCTCCGGTCTTGTGACGCGTGTTCTCCCGGTACTCGGGCAGCTTCGCAGTGAGGTCGCGCGCTTGACCGACGACGACCCAACTCGCGCCGCCGGCGATGCCCAGGAGCACCAACACCGACATGACGACGGCGAGCGGGCGCGGGATCCTCCAACCGTGCAGGAGCGTGACGAGCGGTCCGAGCACGAAGCTCACGAGGACCGCGAGTGCGAAGGGGATCAGCACCCCTCTCGCGAAGTACATCGTGGCGACGACGACCAACGTGGCCAGGATGGCGAGGAGACGCGAACTCTTGCGGGCGGGATCCACCGACGGCCAACTCAAGTTACGAGCCAAGCGATAGAAGCAACAAGACGGGGATGCCTATATCAACCGCTGCGCGCGCTAGATGCTGGTTCGTCCCTATCTGGCACCTGATTGTAGACAGTTGTAGGGATTGCTCTGACTCGACAACCGCGCGGAGGATCTTCGTGGCTCGACGACGGTTCGACGCTTTCCCGCCCTGCGCCGAATGCTCATTTCGCGCCGTAAGGCTGAGTTGAAGCCCTTCAGGCCGGCGAGTCTCAGGGCGGTTCCCATGAGCTTCAGCGTGGATTATCCCAATTGGCAGCATCGTGTGACTCGGCCTTCCGCAACCGCGCACGCAGTGTGCCTGCCGCCGCACGTGCCTGGCGCCGATAGCCGGTATTCCCGGCGATCGGTGCCTGGCACGGCCCGCCTGCTCCGAGAAGAAAGTGCATCAGACCAGGCACGACAGTCAGCGCGCGATCCAGCGCACATCGACACGCGTCTAGCGCGTTCTTGCTCGTCGAGCCCCCGCGATCGTCACCTCACGGGGCGAACGTGATCGAGAGCCCGTTCGAGAGGTTGTATCCCGACGCGCACGGTCCGATCACGTTGCGATACCAGGCTTGGAACTGGACGTTCTGTCCCGCTGACCAAGCACCGTGCGCAGCGAGGCCCGGGCCGTCCGTCGCGACGCCGCCGCTCGCAGCGTGCACGCCGAGACGCACGATCGCGCCACCGACGCAGCGCAAGCCGTCACCGAACATCGTGCCTGAGCCGCCGTTGACTTGCGTCGTGCCTTGGAAGAACAACGTCGGCGAGCTCGCAGGCAAACCCGATGCGACGAGCACGAGATCGTCTGCTGCAACGCTCGTCGATCCCGATGCATCGAGCAACGCGCCGTTGCCGGCCGAGTTCGCGCAACCGTGCTGCGCTGCGCCGACGTTGCCGCACGGACATGCGGTGCCCGAACCATCGCCTGAGCAGAACGCAGTGCCGAGACCGGTCGTGATGCGCGGGTTGTCCACGCCGATCGTCCACACGTCGGCCGGATAGAAGAAGCCCGGCTCGCCGTACACCCACCTGACCGTGGTGACGTTGGTGATGACTTCATTCCAGCCGACGTCCGGCGTCGCGGCGCAACTGTTCGTCATCCATCCGGCCGGGATCACCGTGCTCTGCGCCGGCATCGGCACGTCGAAGCTCACCCAGCCGGCACCGACCTGAGGAATCGAGCTCGCGGCGATGATGTACACCGTGCAGTCGTCGGTCGGGTCCGCCGGCGTGCCGTTGTTCGAATCGAGCATCAGCGTGAGCGGCCGACCTGCGCCGAATTGCACCGCGACCGTCTCGAGATCGATGCCGATTGACGTGACGTTGCGAGCGCGGAAGTCACCCAGGAACACGTTCGGCGCAGCGACCGTCGTGCGCGCCGTCGGTTCGAACCCGCCGAACTGCACGGCGTCGATGTACGCGCCGGGGTTGCCGCCGCTCATCGGGTTCATGTCCTGCGTCTGCGTCAGATGCCAACCACCGACGTTGCTGCCGCCCGTGAAGGACTCGACAAACGTTTGCGATGCGACTGCCGTGGAGGCGGCGCTGAAGAAAAGTGCGATGCCTACCCATCGTGAGAACGTGTTCATGGTCTCGATACCTGTTTCAAATCATGTCCGTGCCTACCCGAAGGCGAGTCTACACGAGATCGATTTGGCCGGCGGGCAAGGGAAACGTTCGACGTCGGGTGACGCGTGATATCACGACACGGCAGTCCCGTGCGGCATCGTCAAGCTCACGCAGAGGCAGCGCCCTCGATCACAACGGATCGCCACGAGACGGTGTTCGGCGCGGACTCGAGCGGTTCATTTGCGCGCGCCCAGATAAGATGCATCCACATGCGATCACGAGAAGGCGGACCGCGACCAAGAGCAATCGGAGGCACGAACCGTGGCTAAGTCACCGAGCGGAATCCCTGCAGACCGGCTGGCTGCGTACGAAGCCCTCGTCGCCACGAATCCGAAGGTCGAGCGGAAGGGCGACAAGCTTCCGTACACGTCCGTGAACGGTCACATGTTCAGCTCGCTCGACGACGCGGGCCGGATGGCTCTGCGGCTATCGGACGAGGACCGCGTCGCGTTCGAGAAGAAGTACAAGACGAGCCCGGTGATGGCGTACGGAATCGTCCGGAAGGAATACGTCGCTGTGCCCGATGCGCTGCTCCTGAAGACGCGCGAGCTGAAGAAGTACTTCGACGCCAGCTACGAGCACGTGCGCTCGTTGAAGCCCAAACCGACGACCAGGAAGAAGGCGAAGAAGAAGTAGTTGGTCACTGTGGGTTGCCGTGTCGGATTCGCGCGGGCTGGTCTTGCTGGAAGCTCGAGCATCGCGTGAGTTCATCACGCACTGCGGAGGTTCGGCCTGCGTTCTTCAGCGAACAAAGACGACGTTGGAGCTCGAGGATCCTAGGGTCACCGATTTTTCTCCGAGGACGGCGCCGCCTGCACCGATCAACGCAACGCGATACTTGCCCGACGGCAGCGTCAGCGGCCTCGGGGCGCTCCCGTAAAAGCGGCTCGAGGCGATGTCGAGGCCCTGTTCATCGGTGACGCGGAAGCGCAAGCCGTCCGCCGGTTGACCGGTCACGCTGAGCATCATGCGCACGGCCGGCGCGAGCGTGATCCGCAACTTCGCCGGCGCCGCTCCCGAGCGCAAGTCGAGCACGACATTGCCCGAGACCAACTTGTTCGCCGAAGGACCAGCAGCACTGTCATTGATCGCATCATGGTTCGCCGACTGGATCACATAGACGTGCCTGCCGAGGCGATCGAACTTCAATTGCCCACCCGTCGAGGACTCATAGATGCGTCCCCGATCGACGACCAGCTTGTCCGTGACCGAATCGATGGTGCCGAGGCTGAACCTCTCGCCGTGCGGCGTTCCCTCGCCATCGACGACCTCGACCTCCACGGACATGCCTTTCTCGAGCGCGATGCGCCCGAGGTCGGTGACGGTTCCCGAGTCGGCGAGGAACCGCCGGGAGTACTGCTCGTGGTCCTTTGCCGAGACGCGAAGATCAAACTCGCCCGGCTCGCAACCTGTGATCTCGGCCCGGCCATCCGCGTCGGTTTGTGAACCACGGCCGGAGGACGGGCCGCCGCTCAGTTCCACGGAGGCTCCGACCAATGGTGCTTGCGTCACGGCGTCGACTACTTGCAAACGGATCTCGGCGCAGGACGCCTGCAATTCGTCGAGCGAAAGAACAAATAGCACCTCGTCCTGGCCCGGCGCGGCTTCCTGGGTCTGCAGCACGCGATGATAGTTGACGAGGCTCACGAACGCGGGGAGTGCTCCGTCGATCATCAAGATGCCCATACAGCCAGGCGGCAGAGCTTCAACGCGCGGCCCGTACGACCAGTATTGACCGATGCCGAACGGATTGTTGAGGCTGCCGACGACGTCATCGAACCACTTGCCAGGTCGCTCCTTCGTTGCAACCGGTACGAGAACTGGATGGAACTTCGGCGCATCAGGACCGGTCAAGACCTCGAACAGATTCTTGCCGTCGGGAGTCGTCACGCGGATCTTCAGGATCGGCTTCGGCGACAACGTGAAGTCTCTTTGGATTTGTGAGTGATCGGAATCGATGTCCATCACATCGTTCGACGCCTGATACCCGTCGGCGTATGCGGCAACCCAATAGCGACCTGCAGGCAGGACGCTGAATGCGAAAGCGCCTTCGGCCTTCGCATCGCAGTTGCGACGCATGCCATCGCCGTCCGTGAGTACCACGCCTTCTGACCACAACCCGCGGAGAGGCTCCCCGTCAGGGCCCAAGAGCGACCCGTAAAAAAGCGACTTGGATCGCTGATTTGAGTTCGAGGTCGCCTGTTGTGCGTTGATCGTTTCGCGTCCGGGAGTCGGCGGCTTGGCGGCGAGCGGTGGCTCGGATTGTGTGGTTCCTCGATTCTCTGCTGCGATCGCGAGCGGCTCAGTCGGCGCCAACGATGTCGACGGGGCCGCGGAGGAGCTGCTCAGCTCGCGATAGAAGAATCCAACGACCAACAGGACTGCACTCAGGATGGCGACCTTCGTTTTCAGAGACATCAACAGGGTTCCCTTTCCCATTCCAGCACCGGCGGCCAGGTGATGCGCGTTCGACGAAACGAACGGCAACAAACCCAACGCCCACGTGTCGCCGTGCTCGCGTTGCAAGCGCATGCGCAGGATCTCCAGAGCACGCTGCAGACGGCTCTTCACGGTCGAGAGCGGAACGCTCTCGCTCGCCGCGATCGCAGACGTCGTGAGACCCTCGAAGTAGTGCTTCAGGACAGTGGAACGCAGCGGATCCGGAAGTGACAACACCGCTTCGGTCACAGGGCGCAACATCGTCTCGTCCTGAACGACAGGCGCGAGCGCCGCCTCACGCTGATCGATCGCGCGCTCGCGTTCACGGATCTCGCGTCGAGTCGAGCTGCGCGCTTTGCTACGCACCAGGTTGGTCAACAGGACGCGCAACCACCCGCGCAAGTTCGAAGCGTGTTTCGGCGGATGCTCGAGCGCGAGCAACCAGACATCCTGCACCGCGTCCTCCGCCGCAGAGGGATCGCGAACCAGATCCCGCGCGAGGCCGCGCAAGAACCCGGCGTGGCGCATCAGCACGTCGTGCGGGATCGGATCAGCGTCCATGTGAGGTTCAGGAATGCCGCGGGCGAGCCGGCGGACGATGGATTCTCGCCGAAACCTGATGGATCCATCGCTTCGAGCCAAGCCCGCGGTGCCGGGTTGCGATCGTCATGCAACCCTTTGCCCCGCTGAAGTCACAGTAGGGTCATGCCCACGGCTCCGAACGCGGACGGACCCAACCTGGAGGACCGTCGCTTGGTGCACGTGTTCCTCGAGCGCGGACGGGAAGCTGACTTTCGCGAGCTGTATCAGCGCCATGCCCCGGCATTGAACGCGCTCCTCGTGCGCATGCTGCGGGGCAACACGCACGACGCATCGGAGGCGCTGCAGGAGAGCTGGCTGCGCGCGGTGCAGCGTCTGCGCGAGTTTCGCTGGGAGTCGACCTTCCGCACGTGGATTCAGGGCATCGCGGTGAATTGCGCGCGAGAGCGACGCCGAGCTTCCGCGCGCGATGTGCAGGCGGAACCCGTCGACGTTCCGAGCCGTGGTCTCGATCATCCGATCGATCCGCTCGACCTCGAGGCTGCGATCGCGGACTTGCCGGATGGCTTTCGCGAAGTGCTCGTGCTGCACGACGTCGAGGGACACACGCACGAAGAGATCGCCCGCATGCTCGGCATCGCGGCGGGAACATCCAAGAGCCAGTTGTCGCGCGCGCGCAGATCCGTGCGCCGGCGACTCGAAGAAGTGGAGGACACCCGTGAGAAACGAATCGCGCGATGAGGAGTGGACGGAGTTCGAACGGAAGGCCATCGCTGCGTTGTCGCGTGAACGTGCGCCGAATCCGCAAGTGGAAGAGGCCTTGGTGGCCGCGTTGCGCGAGAAGGGACTGGTGAGGCGCAGCTCATTGCGTCCGCTGCTGCTCGCCGCGGCAGCCGCGACACTCGTGTTCGCCGGTGGTTGGTGGCTGGGAACACGATCGGTTCGCGAAGTCCCGCAGCAAGCGAAGTGGATGCTCCTCCTGCACGACGCGGGGAAAAATGGCGCGCCCTCTCCTGATGAGATGCTGCAGCGCATCCAGGAATACAAAGAGTGGGCTCACGCTGCGGTGGGTCACGGTCTGATCGACGGTGACAAGCTCGCCGCCGACGGTGTCCTCTTGAGCAGCACACCAACCGGGATTCAATCGCGAGCGCTTCCCGCCGACGGGGACATCCTTGGTGGCTACTTCCTCCTCGGTGACGTGGATGAAGCCGCAGCGCTGAAGCTCGCTCAGAGCTGTCCGCAAATTCACCACGGAGGCGTGCTCGAGTTGAGGCGCATCGACCTGTGAAGGCAGGAGAACCGATGTCATGAACGCCATATGGGCCGGTTGCTGTTTGTTGCTTGCATCGTGCGCCGCATCGACGCCGTCGACTTCGCCTGAAGTTGCACACCGCGCGTTCGAGCGGTTGCTCACGCTCGAAGGCGATTGGGAGGGTCGCAGCACGAAGGGTTGGGAGGACCGCGTGCGCTTCGACAAGATCGCGGCAGGCTCCGTGCTCCTCGAAACGTCACGATTCGGGGCCCATCCCGGCGAGACGATGGTGACGGCGCACCACTTGGATGGGGATCGGCTCGTGCTGACGCATTATTGCGTGGCCGGCAACCAACCACGTTTGGTCCTCAACGACAGCAGCAACGAAGGCGCGGATCTGGCGTTCGCCTTCCTCGACGGAACGAACCTGCCGTCACGCAATCGCGGTCACATGGATCACGTCGTGATGCACTTCATCGACGCTGACCACTTCACGTCGCGCTGGACCTGGTACCAGGACGGACACGAGCAGTGGCTCGAGACGATCGAGTACCGACGCCTGTCCACTGCGCGCGGTTGAAGTTCGCCGACGCGCTCAACCCGGCGGAAGGACTTCTGCGAGGATGGTTTTGAGGTTCACCAGAGCAGCTGCCTGAACCCGATCGAGCCTTGCCGCGCTGATGTTGGTTGCTTCGAGCGGATCGTGCCGCAGATCGAAGAACTTCTCCCGCCCCGCGTCGTCGATGTAGCGGAAGTTCCCGTCCACGATCGAGCGGTGCCAGTCCTTGAAGCGCGCGTGATCGGTCTCGCCGATCGGGAAGAAGCTCTGCTCGATCGAATAGGGCTTCAACGCCGTCACTTCGTCCGGCGGCACGTCGTCGGTGATCGCCGGCACGAGTGAAACGTCGTCACCCGCCGGATGGCCCATGAGCTCTGCGATCGTCGGGTACACGTCGCCGATGTCGCAGATCTGTCGGATCGCGCGGCCCGGCCGCACCACGCTCGGTCCGTACACGACGCACGTCACGTTCGTACCGCCGCGCGTGAGGGTGTCCTTCCCCACCGGAGGAAAACCGATCGGCGCAACCGCCAGTGTACCGCCGTTGTCGCTCAACACGATGATGAACGTGGTCGGTTTCAGATCCGCCGGGATCGAGTCCTCGATGCGTCCGATCACCGTGTCCATCGCTTCAGCGTTTGCGTAGAACGCCGGCCAGAAGTTCTGATCGATGCGCGGGGTTTCGGCGTAGATGTCGCCGACGAGGCGATGTCCGGGCGGGAGACCCAGTCGCCTCAGGCTCGTGCTCGTCGCAGACGAGAGCAGCGAAGTAGGCGGAATGTCGAGCGGCATGTGCGTGAACTCGAGCGCGATCGAGCAGAAGAACGGTCCGGTGCGTCCCGAAATCCACGTCCGCGCTGCGTTGGACATCACGCTCGCCGCATGCGTGGTTTCATCGAAGATCGAATGCGCTTCGCCGTCGACATAAGTCGGCGTTCCGTCGGCGATGCGCCACCACGCATAGCGCCCTCCGTAGGGAAGCGGCCCCCACGTCGACGTCTGGAAGCCGAACTTCACGGGATCTTGCAGGTTCACGTTCGGCACGTGACCGGCGAGACCGTTGCCGACGGTGCTCCACGGATCGCACATGTGCCACTTGCCGAAGTGCGCGGTCTCGATGCTCGGATCCTGCGCGCGCAGGTGCTCGGCCAGGAACAGAAAGTCCGAGTCGAGCGCAAAGCCCGTCGTCGGCCAGGTCTTCGGGCTCGTCGTCAAGTTGGGCACGCGGACGTTGGTACCGACGCCGATTTCGTCCAAGGGCTTGCCGGTGTGGATGCGCACGCGGCTCGTGGAGCACAACGCCGTCGAGAAGAACGACTGGAAATAGACGCCGCGGTGGGCGAGCGACGTGAGACGCGGCGTCGAGAAGTAGTGCTAGGGGATGGTCGAGAAGCTCAACCCCGTCGCGTACTGCTCGCCGATCCCGTGATAGTCCAAATACTCGACGCCGATGTCGTCGAGCACGACGAGGATGAGCGAAGGCTTGGGCGCGGGCAATCGGTCACCTCTGCCGGGACTCACGGCGGGAACGCGTTGCATGGGGAACTCCGATAGCGAGCGTTGGTCAACACACTAGCAATCCGTGAACCCCAGAGCTTCGGACGCCGGCGGAGCGACGACATAGCGGGATGACCCTTGCGGATTCATTCTCTTGTTCGATCTGGCGACGAGGCTGCGATGCATCGCTTCCAGGATCCGGGTGAAGCCATCCTGCATGCGAGGATTTGCGACTCGATCGATTCGCCAACCATCCGTTCCCGCGCTGACGTAGATTGCGCGAATGATCCTGCTCTGCATGTTGCTTGCTTCGACAGTCCTCCTTCTCGGCGTTGCGCACACGGGAGAGACAAGGCCACTCCATTGGGTCAAGTGGTTGCGGTGGGCGCTGGCCGCGTTGTTCCTCTTCACCGGATCCACGCACTGGAGTCACCTGAGGCCCGACATGGTGCGCATGGTTCCACCTGCACTCGGTCACGCAGAGTTCCTCGTGACGTTCACAGGCATCGCCGAGATCGCCGGCGCGATCGGCCTGCTCATTCCGCGCCTGGCTCCGTTCGCGGCGAGCGGCCTCGCACTGTTGTTGATCTGCGTGTTCCCCGCCAACGTTCATGCGGCGAACGAAGGGCTCACGCTCGATGGTCACCCGATGCCTGGTGTGGTCGTTCGCGGGCTGATGCAGGTCGTGCTGTTGGCGCTCGTGATCATCGCCGGGTTCGCACCCCGCTGGCGCCGGCGACAAGGATGAGGGAGAGATCCGAGGCGCCTTCCTTCACGCTGGAGGGACCTGCTCATTCCTTCCGGGTCCAGTGAAAGTGAGCGCTGCATGGCACGCGGGCGGGTGATTCCACGACCTCGCGGAAGCGCGCTCATAATCCCAATGAGCATGCACGGTTCACGTCGACACGCCCGCCCGCGCGTCGGAACCGCAAGTACGATTCCCGCATGCTCCTCAACCTCGCCGCACTGCTGTTGCTCGCCCAAGCATCCCCTCCGACAACCACTCTCGCGCAGACGACTGCGTCATCCAGCGTCATCTCGGTCGCGCCGCGCATCTCGGAGACGCGCGTGTACCGCATTCGACAGAGCGTCGCTCTCAAGGACATTCCTGCGGGCGACCACGACGTGCGGCTGTGGGTTCCCGTCCCGGCGGACGGATCGTGGCAGCACGTTCTCGATCGTCGCGTGGTCGAAGCACCCGAGGGTTGGAAGCTCGAGAAGCAGCCGAAGTCCGGCGCGGAGATGGTCGTCGCGCATACAAAGGAGCATGGAGACATCAAGGTCGTCGTCGAAACCACCGTCTTGCGCCAGTCGCCGACGTTCGACTTGTCCGCCCTCTCCGGTGAACTGCAGGCGAACTTGTTCGAAGACGAGCTGCGTCAGGACGAGCCGCTCATGTTCGTCGATCCGCAAGTCATCGAGTTGAGCCGCACGGCGTGCGCGAACGAGAAAGATCCGGCGCGCAAGGTCGTGCGACTGCTCGATGCCGTGGCCGACGCCGCCGATCACTACTCGAAGGATCCGAGCAAGCCCAAGTGCGGGCGCGGTTCCGCGCAAGACTGTCTCGTGAACGGTGGAGGCTGCTGCACGGACCTGCACTCGCTCTTCATCGCCGCTGCTCGCGCCGCGCACATTCCGGCGCGCATGCAGTACGGCTACCGACTCAACGGCACGAAGGAGAACACCGAGTACGACCCGAGCTACCGCTGCTGGGTCGAGTTCTACCTGCCGGGTTCGGGCTGGGTCCCCACCGATCTCGTCGTGGCCGATGCGGGCGAGCCTTCGGCGCGGAAGGACAACTACGGCACGTTGGACGCGCGTCGTGTGTGGCTGTGGGAAGGCCGCGGGCTCGATCTCGTCCCCAAGCAGGCGAGCAATCCGATCGAGACGATGATCTGCGGTTGGGCCGAGATCGACGGTGTCGCGGTGAGCGTGCTGCCGGCAGCGGACGGCTCACCTTCGAGGCTGACGCGCACGATCACATTCCAGGACCTGACACCCAAGGCAACGATCGTCGCGAAGTAGACCGAGCGTGCGCGGGGGGAGCGGTTCAATGGCAAACCTGATGCGCTGCTGAGAACGTCCGACTAGCCAAGCGAAGCGGGAGCGGACGCCTGAGCTCGAGAAGCGATTGGCCCGACGACGACGCAAGCGTCCGCATCAGCTCGTCACCTACGTCGCAGGGATTCTCGCGACGAACTTCGTCCCCGTTGCTTCACTCGAAACGGCGGAAAGCGTCCCGCCGTGCGCGCGCACGATCTCCGAGCAGATGTAGAGGCCCAATCCGAGGCCGCCTCCAGGCTTGCTGGTCGCGGGCCGCCAATACGGTTTGAAGATGTGAGGGAGATCATCTGAAGAAATCGGTGTGCCGCGATTCTGAACCGCAACGGTGAGAAGGCCGCCTTCGGTCTTGGCTTCGACCTGAATCGGCTGACCTCGAGCACCGTGCGTGATTGCATTGCCGAGCAGGTTCGAGAGGAGCTGTTGGACCCTCCCTTGATCACACCGCACCGTTTCGTTGATGCTCACCTCGGCGCATATTTCCACGCTCGCGTTCCCCTGGTGCGCCTCGTCGATCACGTGCTTCAGCGCGAACTCGAGCGAGTCGGCTTGGCGAAGCGACACACCGATGCCCGATCCCATGCGCCCCCGGGCAAAGTCGAGCACGTCGTCGATGAGCCCCGACATGCGGCGCGTGCTGGATCGAAGCAGCCCACCCATCTTCACGAGGTCTTGATCCGCGGTCTTCAAGGAGAGGATTTCGGCAATCGTCCGCACGGCAGCCAAAGGACTGCGCAGGTCGTGTCCGAGCACCGCGATGAACTGTTCGCGAAGTTCGGCCGTCGCACGTTCGCTGTGGAGATCCGATTCCACGCGTTCTTGCCGGTAGTCGTTCTCGAGCAGACCCGCAATCAACTTGGCGAAGGCTTCGAACATCGCGATGACGCGCACGTCGGACACCAGCGCGGGTTTCGGGTCGATTGCACAGAGGTTTCCGAAGTAGTCGTCGTTGCTGAAGATGATGGGGACCGAGATGTAGCTCTCGATGTTGTAGGTGCGCGGGGTGTGGTGTTCGCAATACTTCGGATCGCGGCTGGCGTGATCGATGACGATGGGTTGACGCAGCGCACGCGACTCGCGGCAGAGCGTGGTCTTCAACTCCAGTTGATCGCCCGGCTTCAGGCCGAATGCGATCGAATCCTCGACCGCACATGCCGTCCACGTCCCGTCCGTCACGCGCGCGACCGCCGCGAAGCGCATGGACGTGTTCTGGCAGATGAGCTTGAGCAGCGTGGGAATGGCGCTGATCCGACCGATTGCCGCCACGTCGCGTGCGAGGGATTCCCTGCTGTCGACACCATCGGGCATCCGCGTGAGTCTACTGGGCGGATCCGCCAGCGTCGTGTCGCGGACAGCACGCTCCGCTTGAGAGGAGGGTACGCCCAACAGGAGTCGAACCTGTGACCTGCGCCTTCGGAGGCGGAAGGTCGTCGGGCAGAAGTAGTTATGTAACAAAGACTTATGGCCTAGGCCATCGATGGTTTGCACTCCTGGTTGCACTTGCGGTTGGACCGAACCGACAAGGTCACGCGCGCCTGTCGGAGGCGATCCGATCAAGCCACGGGCGAGATCCGTCGATGCCGAGAATTGTCAACTCTCGGCAATCGCCCTACGATTCATCTCGATGAAGACACCCAGCGAACTAACCACACTCAACATCTCCTTGCCGCGCACGCAGCGGGAATTCGTCGAGGCCGAGGCCGCGCGCTGCGGCTGCACGACGACCAGCGAGTACGTGCGGCGCTTGATCCACGACGCGCAATCCCGCACTGCGAAGGAAGCGTTGGAACGAAAGCTGATCGAAGGTCTGAAGAGCGGTGCGCCCGTCGACGTCACTCCTGAATACTGGGACAAGAAGCGCCGTGAGCTGATCGCACGCAACACTCGCAAGAAGGCGTGACGATCCTGCGGATCCGACCGGAAGCCGATCGCGACACGGATCTTGCAGCCGACTTCTACGCTCGCGATTCGAACATCGACGTGGCGCTGCGATTTTTGAACGCGGTGGAGACTGCCTTCGAGCGTCTCATCCAACACTCGCAGGCGGGATCTCCCGTCAGGGCGTTCGACACCAGGCTTGCTGAATTGCGTTTCTGGCCAGTACCGGGATTCGAGAGCTACCTCGTCTTCTACCAGCTCGTTCCGGGAGCGATTGAAATCGTCCGCGTGCTCCACGGTGCTCGCGATGTGGAGCACCTTCTCGACGAGTCGAGCGAGCAATAGACGTCGTCCACGCGAACCGAACCTGCTGGTTCGTGACGAGCTGCCGAGGAGTGGTCGAATCTCGAGAGCGCGGACTCACGCTCACAGGAGCACCGGGCCGCAGCGGACGTACCTGGATCCGTTCAAAAACCGCCGAAACAGGCGCAAGTCCTTGATCTTCGATCACGGGCGGGACCTTCGTCTGCTGTTGCAGGACGAGTGCAACCCCGTACAAAACGGACGTACACCGACCCGAGGTTGCTCGACATCGAGGGGGGGGTGGAGCGGTTGCCGGCGCTGTCGATCACCACCAACGGCTGACGGGGGCCCTGGCTTCGGGCGCTAGGAAGGCGCATTCAGTTGACAAATGGGCGAGAATGGTCGATAAATATCAACCGATGTCCACTGCTCACGATCTCTTGCCCCGGCGCCTCCGCCAGGCCCGGATCGCCAGGAAGCTGACTCTCGACTCCCTTGCGGATCAGCTTGGAGGTCTCGTCACAAAGGCTTCGCTCTCCAAGTACGAACGAGGGGAATCGATGCCGCGTCCTTCGGTGCTAGCTGCGCTGAGCCGAGCACTCGGTCTTCCTGCTAGCCATTTCATCGGGGAGGAAACGCATGACGGCCCGATCGAGTGGATCGCATACCGCAAGCACTCGAAGCTAGGGGTCCGTGATCGCGAGTACATCGAGGCGATCGCCGAGCAGCGAGCATCTGCCCAGCTCCACCTTCTCCGGTTACTGCATCCTGAGTTCCGTCCCGAAGTACCGAAGCGACAGCCGGCGAGCACACTGGAAGCAGCCGAAGAAGCAGCGGCCAAGGTGCGTGCAGCGTGGGGACTAGGAGACAGCCCTATCGAGCAACTCGTTCACTTGGTCGAGGACAAGGGGGCGATTGTCGTCGAGAGTCCCCGAGAGGATCGCTTCGATGCCCTGTCCGGGCGAACAAGCAGCGGCCTTCCCATCATCGTGTTGAATACGTCGAGGCCGGCCGATCGAGTCCGCTTCAATGTGGCCCACGAGCTGGGCCACTTGCTTCTCGATTGCTCGCCGAGGTCCAGCAAGGAAGAGGAGGACATTGCTCATCGGTTCGCCGCCGCGATGATCGTCCCGGCGTCTGCGGCGCGCCGCGAGCTAGGAGAACGACGCACCAACCTCACGACGACGGAGTTGGAGTGCCTCAAGCAGAAGTACGGGTTCTCGATCGCGGCTTGGACACGCAGGGCCCGCGATTTATCGATCATCACTGACGCTAGCTACCGCCAATGGCAAATCCGCCTGCGATCGCGAGGGCAGCACACGCGGGAATCCACGGAGTATTCTGGCGACGAGCAACCGCAACGAATGCGCGTGCTCTGCACGCAGGCTCTTGCCGAGCGTCTGGTTGGCCGTCCTTGGATCCAGGCTCATTGTCAGGGGATGGTCCCTCCGGCTCCGTCCGAGTTGGCTCCGCCTGCGTCGATGATTCGCACGCTGCGGGCGATGCCGCCCGACCAACGGTGGCCCTTGCTCGAGGCCCTATCCAAACAAGTAGCGACCGATTACGAGCACGATCCCGAGGTCAGGGAATGGCTCGACTTCGACGACGCCATCAATACCGACACAGAGAGCGCTCGATGACCGTCGTGGGCCAGGTCGTCCTGCCACCACTTCCTCGGCGTGGCGAGATATGGAAAGTCGCGCTCGATCCGACGAAGGGCTCGGAAATCCAGAAGACGCGCCCCTGCGTGGTGGTCAGTTCAGATGCGCTGGCTTCACTGAGGATCAGAATCGTCGTCCCGGTTACCGAGTGGCAGACGAGTCATGCGAAGGATGTATTTCGGGTCGAGCTCCCACCAGACGCGCAGAACCAGCTCGAAAAGTTATCGGGTGCAGACACTGTGCAGATCCGGTGTGTTGCCCTGGAACGGTTCAAGTCAAAGGTCGGCGTGATCGACCCGGCTCAACTGCTGGAAATCGTCAGCGCGGTTGCGGTCGCCATCGACGCCCAGTGATGCGGCGATCCTAGCTCGCTTTCCTCAGATTTGCGGCTGAGGCCATCAAGGCCAATCCGGGTGATCGCGTCGCCACGCCGTGATGTATGAGAAGAGCGACGGACGCTCGAATTGACCGACCGGCAACTAGGACTTGGGCCATCGCTGATCGCGATGTTCGTCCATGACGTTCGCGGAGCGAAGTCTCTGAATGGTATCCCCCCCCGCAGCGATCAGCCCCGGAGAGAACACCTGCGTTCCCGGCTTGAATCCGACGAATACCGACGGCTTCGGCAGGCCAAGATTGGACCACTCCGCGATGGGCTGCGGAATGACCGATGGATCGTCCCGTCGTTGCCGCCAGACCTCAACCAAGACCGCTGCTGTACCTTCGATGAGTTTCGCCGAACAATCCTTCGCCTCGGACAGCGTCGTCTTGGCGTTCTCCGTGAGCCAGCTCGCTCGCTCCGGATCTCTCCACGCCTGCGCTTCTGACCACTGCGGATCGCGGGGCAGAATCCGAACCAACTCCGTGTGAAAGATGGATCGGCCGTCCGCCAAGAGGACTGTCGGTCTGGGTTTGAGTGAGCTGGGCATCAGGCGTCTCGCGCGGTGGACGTACATGTTGCGGTACGCAAGTACCCATTCAAGCCACCCAGCGGGCCCAGAGTTGGAGATCGCATCTTCGATCGCAACCCGCGCAGAGTGCCAAGCCCGACCGCATGGCTCCGACTTTGGCTTGGCTCCGCGAAGCACTTCCAACGTGCTCGTGAAGCTTGCTGTTAGCAGATCGGTAGAAAGCCCGAGTACGCCAACCATGACGAGCCCGTGCAGTCGAGAGCCGAACCGATGGCACGAAAGACGCCGCCCACATGCAGGTCGGACATCGGTGCCGGTAGTTCATCCAAGGGATGTCGAGGCTGCGGTGTTGCTATCTGTGGCTTGCCGCTTCTCCCGATTGAAACGGATCGACTCATCGCGGCTGATTCCCGATCCAACCAATCGTCCGCCTCAGCGACATGCAGCGCGCATTCCAGCAAGTTCGTGTGCATGGACCAGACGCATTGCAGGAGGTGTTCCCCGATCATGCAGGAGCGTTGGGGATCGATCAGTCCCGCCATCCAACGGATCCCACCCTGCTGGGGATCGAGATCACGGTTCACCTCATCGTCAAGGACCCAGATGTGTTTAGCGCTCGCACCGAGAGCCTCTGCGAGACCACGCCCCGCGGATTCGCCCGGACGCCCTGGCGGGTAGGGAACAGAAAGTTCGGCGAGCAGTTCAGGTTTCAGAAGAGACTCCTCCAGGCGCGTCTCGGCCCGGCAGGTCGCCGCTATGGTCGCAACGACTGGTAGCGATGTTGCACGTACGCCTGACCCTTCCTGGCAGCGCCCGGCACTCTCTGGCAAACCTCGCGGAATTCCGTCCCTGGCGCTGACGCCGGGCACGCTTTCGGAGTCGTGCCAGGAAGTCCCCCACGCTGCCAGCATCAGCCAGAAGAGTGGTACGCCCGACAGGAGTCGAACCTGTGACCTGCGCCTTCGGAGGGCGCCGCTCTATCCAGCTGAGCTACGGGCGCCCGGAAGCGGGCGGGGATCCTAGCAAACCGTCATTCGGGACTCGCCTCGACACCCTCTCCCGGTCCCCACCGGAATCCCGGTTACTTTGACCGCTCCGAAGGCTTGGCTCTATCCTTGGAAGGTCCCCTGCAGTCCTGGGTGCAGGTAGTGTCGAGGCTTGGCATGCGCAAGATGATGTCGTCGAGCTCATTGACGGTAAGCGCGATTCCGGACGGACAGTGTCCGCGCGTCGCCTCGTTTTCGTTGGCTGCCGCGATGCTGCTCGCGCTCGGAACGCGAGCGAGCGCGCAGTCGCCAGGCGGACATCCGGACGTCGACGGCGACGGATTGGTCTTCGCGCAAGAGCACATCCTCGGCACGTCACCCACGTGCACGGACACCGATCACGACGGGTTCAGCGACCTCGAAGAGATCGCTCGTGGTTCTTCGCCGACCTTGGCGAGCAGCCGTCCGGATCCGACTCACCGTCTGGGCATCGGCACGGTGGCACACGCTCAATCCAACGGCGTGCACGTGCTCGTCAGCGTGTTCATGAGCGACATGAACCTGCGCGACAAACAGCTCGAAATCGGCCTCTACGGGCACAACCAGATGATCGCGCTGTCGAACTCGTATCTCGCGGCGCACGCGACGCTCACCTACCACCCGGCTTCGGTCACCGCGGGATGCGTGGCGCTGATCGACCTGGTCCTCGATCCGAACCTCGTGCACGCCGCAGGACACTTGACCGTCTGGGCCCGCGGTGGCGTGCCGGGATCCAGCATCGCCACGACGGGCTCGACGCTCCACCTCCTGAGCATCGCCGGAATCGTCGTGTGGGACATGCCGGTCCAACGACCGGAAGCACAGAAGACCAACGACGGCTCCTCCACCTCGATCTACATGCCGCTCCTGCCTGCGCCGAGCGGCGGCGGTTCGGGTGGAAACGGTTCGGGAAGCGGCGGCGGCGGTGCGCCCGGATCTTGGGAACCCGGCCAGGTCTGCTTCCAACACTCGACCCCGGTGGGCTCGGACGGAGCGGGTGTGGTGAACGAAGTCATCAGCGCGTCCTGCGTCGCCGGATGGGACGGCTATTGCCCCTCGAGCTGTTCGTCGACGGTGGGTTCCACCTATCGCACGATCGATCCGCTGGTCCTGATCGGCGGTTGAAAAACATTCGATCGGGCGCGGGCGACGGGTTCCGGCGGGACCCGTCTCAGGGGATCGTCTCGACTGCCGGCCGACCCCTGCGCGCGTGCGAACGAAACGTGCGATTCCGCAACGTCGAAGCCTTTCTGCACGGAACCAGAGCCTGTTCCTGTGCGTCTGGTATCTAATGAATTGGTCCCTGGGATGAAGATCGATCCCGATCGCGAGCTGGTCGAAGCCTGCCAGGCCATGGCGCCTTCCGGATTGGAGGGCGCATCCCGGCAGCTCTACGACCAGTACAAGGACCGCGTCTACAACGTCTGCTACCGGATCACCGGGAACGCGACGGACGCGCTCGACGCTTCGCAGGAGACGTTCGGGATCATGTTCCGCAAGATCGGCGAGTTCCGCTTCGAGTCCAAGTTCTCGAGCTGGGTCTACCGCATCGCCGTCAACGCGAGCATCGATCACAAGCGACGCTCGGGCACGCGCTGGTTGCCGTCGATCGAGACGCGCGAAGACTCGCGCAGCAACGAGAGCACGCGCTTCGACATCCGCGACGAACGCATCGAGATGCCGGCGGCCGCAGCATCGCGACACGAGCTCGAGGTCGAGATCCAAACCGCGATCGGAAAGCTCTCGCCGAAGATGCGCGCGATCACCGTGCTGCGCTACGTCGAGAGCCTCTCCTACGAGGAGATCTCCGAGACGCTGCAGATCTCGATCGGCACGGTGAAGTCCAGGCTGTCGCGCGCACACGAAGCGCTCGATCGCGAGCTCACGCCCGTCCTCGACCGGCACTACTTGCGCTGACCATGGACGCTGCACGCAAATCACCCTGCCCCGACCAGCGCGAGCGGCTCGTCGCCGTCGCGACCGGTGAAGCGGCGCGAGACTTCGCGCTCGACGCGCACCTCGCGCGATGCGAAGGCTGCAGTGCGTGGCTCGGTCGCGTCGAGTTGCACGTGACGACGTTGCGCGAGCTCGGATCGGTGCCCGCACCGCGCGATCTCGACGGCCGCGTGGTGGGGGCGACGCAAGCGGGCTTCCGTCAAGATCGCGCGGTCCAGGCACTGCGCGATCTGAACCGCATCGCCATGCCCGTCGAGGTCGACCTCGCGATCTGGCCGGCGGGGAAATCGGCGCCGCCGGTGCTCGACCGTCTCGTCGATCGAGATCTGCAGGAGCAGACGCGCGGCATCGCGCGACGCTTCGCGGGACGCATCGAACGCTTGAAGGCGCCGCGCTCGCTGGACGCGCGCGTGCACATGGCGTGGAGCGCGCGCGAGATGTGGACGAGGGCGCGCCGACGTTCGGATTGGCGCTGGCTCACGCTCGCGGCCGCGTTGTTGCTCGTCGTGCTCAGCGTGACCCTGACGCTCTACGTCGTCGGACGTCCCGAGATGAAGCGCGGGCCGACGTTCGTCATCGAGCACGTCGCTTCGCCGGCCGATCTCGATCCGGCGTTGCAGCGGACCTTCGCGGCCGTGCTCGGCGGTGCGCCCGACGCACAGGAGAAGCCGTGGTAAGCGCGCTTCGCATCGGACTCGCGGTCACGCTCGCGCTGTTCGGCGCGGCGGCGTGTGAGCGCGTTCCGGCCGGGAGCACGGGAGCGCAAGCGACTGCATCGCACGTCGAATCGTCGAAGCTGAACGAGTCCGGATCGGATACGGCGCTGATCGAGCGCATCCAACAAGCGCCGGTGCGCATCAAGCACGGCGGCACCCGGCGCCTCGAGTTCCACTACGAGAGCGAAGGCGTCGAGCACACCCTCGCGTACCTCGAGCACGTGACCGCCGACGGCAAAGGCAATTTCGCCCTCGATCCCGGGCAGATCGAGCAGCCGGCGATGAGCACGCCGCAGCGCGAGATGTTCGAGCTCTTGCAGAAACAGCACGAGGGCTTCTTCTTCCGTTACCGCGATTTCGGCGTGCGCCAACGCAACCTGTTCGAGGCCAACTATTCCGTGCAGGTGCTGGGCACGCCGATCGCGGTCGCGGGACGCATGTGTACGCAGATCGACGTCCGGCGCATCGGCCGCGGTGCGCGCTCGACCTATCGCGCCGCGATCGACGACCAGACCGGGCTCGTGCTGCGCTGGACGGAGACCACGCTCGAAGGTCGTCTGCTCGCGCGCAGCGAGTTCGTCGACTTCACGCTCGATCCAGTTCTCGACGGCGTCGACTGGTTCGTGTCGCCGCTGCAGGTCGAGTCGCTGCAGTCCGGACACGATCTGAGCGCGCAAGACTTGGCCACGCTCGGCTTCCAGCCTCACTCGCTGCAGGTGTTGCCGCCCGGCTATCAACTGCTTCGCTCCGAGCGCATCGTCGAGAGCGGCACGACGTGGTTGCGCCGCGTGTACGGCGACGGGCTCGAGAACCTGTTCGTGCTCGAGCGCGGACCGGACACGACACCACCGACTCCGACGCCGCAGCACGACCGCGCGCACCCGGGCGCGCAACACGCGACGACCACCCCGGGGAGCGGCGAGATCGTCGTGCGCATCTGTCAGGCCGGCGAATGGACGCTGGCCGAGGTCGTCCACGGATCGGGCCAACTCTTCGTCATCGGAAAAGTGGGCGAACCCGACGTCGTGGATTGCTTGCAGTCCGCGTTCTGACGCGGGCAGGGGCGTGGGCGGCAGCGCCCTTTTTTTCGGGGTCCAGCCCCCGTTCTCTCGGGGAAAACCTGGGGTAGGCTAAGACATCGCAATCGCATGGAGCGAGTTGCGGTGCCCCACGCATGAGCCAACCCGAAGAACCCTTCTCCGAAGCGCACCTCGAGTCCCCGGAGTACCGCGAGCGCCTGCTGCGCAAGCTGAACTGCCTGATTGCCGTGCTCGAAGTGGCGACGGCCAAGGTGCGCAAAAGCCTGGCGGGCCCCGAGGCGGACAAGGATCGGCTCACGCGCATCCGCACGAACCTGCAGTGCACGCTCGACGTGTGCCTGCGCGCGCGCGCGGCCCTCGAGCGGCGCGAGGCATTGCCGAAGGAATTGTCCTCGAGCCTCGTGCACGTCGTCGGCGACGTCCCGCCCCCGATGCGGCCGACCGAGAAGCGCGCGCGTGCGACCCAGTTGGAGACGGCTTCCGAGCGCGAGCGCGAGAAGTTCGCGCGCCTCGGTCCGATCGATCCGCGTCAAGCGCAGGTGATCGACTTCGACGCGCTCGAGCGGTTGTTGCAGAGCTGAGTCCTCCGAGGATTCAGCAGTCCGCATCGCGCCGACCGTCCTCAGCCCAGTCGGCTCGCGAGCTGCGCCATGATCGTCGACAACCGCCAGCGCACCGTCGACTCCGCCAGCCCCAGCTCGCGCGCGATCTCGCCGGCCGGGATGTCGAAGATGCGCCGCATCGACAGGATCTCGCGGTCCTCTTCGTCGAGTTCGTCGAACGCAGCCTGCAAGCGCTCCAAGTCCTCCGCCTGTTGCGCGTGACGCGAAGGCGAATGATCCGGTGAGCTGCCGCCCGGTTGCGGCACCTCCCACACGCGGCTTTCGAGCGCTTCTTCGCGTACCGCATTGCGCATCGACGCCAAGTAGTAGCGGTTCTTGCTGATGATCTTGTTCGTCGCGATGCGGTGGATCCAGCGTCGGAACGCGGCGTCGCTCGTGTAGGTGAACTTCCCCGCCTCCTCGATGATCTCGCGCAAGGCCGACTGCACGATGTCGGACACCGGCTCCTTCGAACGCAGCAGCGGACCGCAACGCAGCCGCACGTAATAGCGCAACACGGACAGATGTCGCTCGATCAAGGCGTCGAGAACGCGCCGGTCTAGCGTCGAGCCTTCGACGGACGGTGCGCCCTCTGGGCCCGAATGGCCGGATGCACCGGACCGTCCGGCTTCGCTGTCCGACGATGACGACGGCGCCTCCATGTAGACTCGATCCTACATGACGTCGCCCCAACGATCGCCGACTTCGCACGGGCACTTCAGCCCGGAGGCGACGGCAGCGTTCGCCGAACTCGTCGCGCGGCACGATCGGGGCGAGGCCGTCGACTTCGAGGCCGAGTTCGCGACGCGCGCGACGATCGCGGACGCGCTGCGCAAGCTGCACGCGAACTGGAAGCGGCTCGATCACCTCCTGGGCGGCCTGCACGTGGGAGAGTCGGGGCTCGACGAGCTCGAGCGCGAGCTCGATCGCCGGCCACTGCCCCCCGACGAGACCACGCGCGCCGATCTCGAGCGCCTGTCGTCGCCCGAGCGTGCGCGTGCGCGCTACGTCGTGCGCGAGCGCCTTGCGCGCGGAGGGATGGGTGAGATCTGGCGCGTGTTCGACGCGGACCTCGAGCGCGATCTCGCCATGAAGGTCATCCGCGCGGGCGCGAGCGACGGCAAGAAGACGCTCGACGGGCCCTTGTTGCGGCGCTTCCTGTTCGAAGCGCGATTGACCGCGCGACTCGATCACCCCGGCATCGCACCGGTGCACGACATCGGCATCGACGGCGATGGACGACTCTTCTTCACGATGCCGCTCGTGCGCGGTCGGTCTCTGTCGGAGATACTCGAGCTCGCGCACGATGGTCGAGAGGGTTGGACCCGGCCGCGCGTGCTCGAAGTCGTTCTCAAGGTCAGCGACACGCTCGCGTACGCGCACGCGCAAGGCGTCGTGCACCGCGACCTCAAGCCGGCGAACGTCATGGTCGGACGCTTCGGCGAGACGTACGTCATGGACTGGGGGCTCGCGCGCGTGCTGTCGGAACTCGACGAAATCGACCGCGGCGTCGTGCTCGGAACGCCGGCGTACATGGCGCCCGAACAAGCGAGCGGCAAGCTCGATGACGTCGGTCCGCGCTCGGACGTGTACGCGCTCGGCGCGATCCTCTACCACCTGCTCGCGGGGCGCATGCCCTACGCCGAGCACGAATCGCGGGCGAAGGACGCCGTACTCGTCGCGTTGCGTGCGGGTGCGCCGGTGCGCATCGAGGACGTCGCCTTCGACGCACCGCCGGAGCTCACCGCGATCGCGCGCAAGGCGATGGCACGCTCCCCCGACGAGCGTTACGCCGACATGCGCGCGATGGCGGCCGACCTGCGCGCGTACATGGATGGCCGCGTCGTGCGCGCGCACGCGATGGGGGCGTGGGCCGAGCTGCGCAAGTGGATCGGCCGCAACCGCGCCATCGTCGGCGTCGTCGGCGCGGCGACGTTGGTGTTGATCGTCGGGGCGCTGTGGTTTGCGTGGGCGCAAGCGCGCAGTGCGAACGAAATCCTGCAACTCTCGGACATGCGCCGGCTCGAGCAGCTCGAGAAGGGTGCCGACGAGCTGTGGCCGGCGATTCCGGCGAACGAGGCGGCCCTGCAGGCTTGGCTCGGACAAGCGCGTTCGCTCGAGGACCGTGCGCCGTTGCACGCGCGCAATCTGGCCGAGTTGCGCAGCACTGCGCGCGGAGGCGGACCGCCTTGGCACTTCGATAGCAACGAGACGCAGTGGAAGCACGACCAGTTGACGGATCTCGTCGCGCGGTTGAAGGAGTTCGCAGACCCGAGCCCTCGCGTCGGTGCGATGGCGAGCGTGACGTCGCGCATCGAGGAGTCGCGTCGCATCGCGCGCATCAGCCTCGTCGACGCGGCTCCGGCTTGGTCCACCGCGATCGCTTCGATCCGTGATCCGGCGCAGTGTCCGATGTACCGAGGGCTCGTGCTCGCGCCGCAGGTCGGGCTCGTGCCGATCGGGCGAGACGCGTCGTCGGGGCTGTGGGAGTTCGCGCATCTGCCCACCGGCGAAATCGCGCAGCGTGCGAGCGACGGACGGCTCGAGATCGCGGCGACGGACGGCATCGTGCTCGTGCTCGTGCCCGGCGGCAGCTTCCACATGGGCTCGATCGTGGCGCCGAGCGGTCAACCCGCGAACACGCGCGCCGATTCGACGGCTGAGTCCGACGAGAGGCCACAGACACTGATCGAGCTCGAGCCGTTCTTCGTCGCGCTGTGCGAGACGACGCGCGCGCAGTGGGCGCGCATGTCCGGACGGATGCAGGCGCACGACGATGCGCCGCTCGATCCACAGGGTTCGATCTCATGGAACGAGGCCGAGCTCGCTCTCCTCCACGCCGGCCTCGTGTTACCGACCGAAGCGCAATGGGAGTACGCCGCGCGCGCGGGCACGACGTCGAGGTGGTGGACGGGCGCCGAGCCCGGGTCGCTGCGCGGCGCGGTCAACGGCGGCGGCGACCTCGACCCGCGTCTGGCGGATCGATCGAGCGGTCCGGTGAGGGTCGATTCATTGCAGCCCAACCCCTTCGGTCTGCGCAACGTGCTGGGCAACGTGGCTGAGTGGACGCGCGACGTGTTCTCCGACTACGCGACGCCGCCGAAGGCAGGCACCGGCGAGCGCGAAGTGCCCGAGAACGACCTGCGGTCGGTGCGCGGCGGCAGTTGGGACAGCTCGGCCGCGCGCTTGCGCTGCGCCGCGCGTCAGGCCATAGCCCGCGGCAACCACGATCCGCGCGTTGGGGTGCGGGCGGTGCGTGCCATCGACGCGCCGACTCGGTAACGTCTGGCGCACGATGCGAATCCTCAACGCCCTTTCCGTTTGCACGTCGATTCTCCTTGTCGCCGGCACCGCGTTGCTCGGTGGGTGCGCCTCGCACCCGAGGCTCGTCGCCGAAGTCGAAAACGCCGCGCTCTCCGGCGACGGCGTGTCGATCCGGTTCTTGACTGCAGGTCGCGACAAGCCCGAGCCGACCATCGTGCTCGTGCACGGCTTCGGCGGCGACGCGTCGATCTGGGAGGAGCAGATCCATCACCTCGCGATGGATCACCGCGTCGTCGCGCTCGACCTGCCGGGACACGGCAAGTCGGGCAGCGATCGGATGGGCGATTGGACGATGCAGGCATTCGGCGACGACGTGCGCGCGGTGTGCGAGGAGATGGGCGCCGCGCGGGTGATCCTCGTCGGCCACTCGATGGGCTGTCCCGCGGTGATCGAAGCGGCGCGCCTCATGCCCGATCGCGTCGTGTCGCTCGTGCTGGTCGAGCCGCCGCACCACGACGTCGAGGGCAAGATGAGCGAGGACGTCATCAAGCAGGTCCTCGCCGACTGGAAGGCCGACTACAAGGGCAACGTCGAGCGCATGGCGCACGAACGGCTTTTCATCCCGACCTCCGACGAGAAGATCGTGCAGTCCGTCGTGCAGCGCATGCTGACCGTGCAGCCGTTCATCGCGCGAGCGATGATCGCGTCGTTGTTCCGCTACGACTTCGCGCGGGCGATGGAGGAGGTCCACGTGCCGATGCACTTCATCAACTCGAGCGCGTTGGGTCCGACGGATGTCGCGGCGCTGGAGCGGCATTCGAAGCACGTCGATCTGCAGGTGATCGATGGTGTCGGGCACTTCCCGATGCTCGAAGCGCCGGCGAAGTTCGACGCGGCGCTCGACGCGGCGATTGCGGGCCAGGTGATGCCGTTGAAGGGCGTGGAGTAACGCGGTTTCCGGGGGGGCTTGCGCTGAGGGCGCCGGCCCGTCTCAGTGTCCTTCGCCCGCGTAGCCGGTCGCTTGCAAGAGATGGAGCGTGCCGCTGCCGGCGGCGACCGACTTCGGCCGGCGCGCGATCAACACGGCTTCGCGCCGTTCGATCTCCGCGACCAGCGCCAGCGCGCGATCGCGATTGCCCGCTGCGACGTCGTGCATTTCGTCGGGGTCGGAGGGCAAGTCGAACAACGTCACGCGCCCTTCGTCGAGCGCGCGCGCGGCATCCGGCTTTCCCTCGATGCGGTCGTAGTGCAAGGACCAACCGTCGGTGCGCACGCCGCGCAAGGAACCGTCACCCGGGCCGCGCCACCAGCCGTACTCCGTCGAGGTGAAAACGGGGTGCGGCACGATGGCTTCGGGATGCAGCAGGTCGTTCGACGTGTCGGATCCGAACTGCACGCCGCCCGCGCGCGCCAGCGTCGCGGCGAGATCGAGGTTCGAGACGAGCGTCTTCACGCGCGCACCGGGACCGACACCGGGGCCCGCGATCACGAGCGGAACGTGCACGAGCTCGGTGTAGAGCGACTGACCGTGCTTGAGGTGACCGTGCTCGAGGAACTCCTCGCCGTGATCGCTCGTGATCGCGACGAGCGTCGTCTCGCGCAGGCCCAGCTCGTCGAGCCGATCGAGAAGGCGACCGATCCAATGGTCCGCCGTTGCGACGCCGGCGTCGTACCCGCCCTTCAACCAGGCGAGGTGCGCCGGTGGAACGACCTGCTCGGGTGATTCGCCGGCCAGGATGCGATCGGCGTACTTCGTCATCGCGTGCTCGTCCAGGCCCGGCGGCGGATCGCCGGCGAACTGCGCGCGCTCCGGATCGCGGATGCGATGGATCTCGTGCGGATCGACGAGGTGCAGGTAGAGGAAGAAGCGCACGGAGCCGCGCTTTTCGAGCCACGCGAGCGCGTCGGGCACGAGCTGCTCGGACGTCATGAACGCGCCGGGCGACAAGCCGAACGTCTCGAAGCCCTGACCGAAGTTGCGGCTCGGCGCGATGAGCGGGTTGGCGGAGAACGCAGCCGTCGTCCAGCCGTTCTTCTGCAGCGCTTCGGCGAGCGTCGTGACTTCTTCAGGCAAGTAGCACGACGAATCCGACACGACGCCGTGCTCGGACGGATCGAGGCCGGTCAGGATCGAAGCGGTCGACGGCCACGTCCAGCTCGCCGCGGAACAAGCGTTCTCGTACACGATGCCGCGTGCGGCCAGACGCTCGAGTGCGGGCGTCGTCGGACGTGAATAGCCTCCGATCGTCGTGCGGTCGGCACGCAACGTGTCGACGACGACGAGCACGATGTTCGGCTCCTGCATCGTCGCGCGCGTGCGCTGCATCTCGACTTGACGCACCAGGGCGAGGCCACCGAAACCGATGCCCTTCGCCGCGCTGTCGTGTGCTTGCGCGTCCGAACCGCCTTCGACTTCGACCGACAGGGTGACGCGAGCGCCCGGAGCGACCTCGATGCCGTCACCGCCGCCGAAGCGTGACCAAGTGCGCGCGCTCGGCGGCTCGTCCTTCCAGGGACTGCGCTGGTGCTCGAATACCTGGCGTCCGTCGACGTCGACGCGAAACACGATGTGCGGCGCGTGCGCTGCGTCAGCGGACGATTGAGCGGTCTCGAGATCGCAGCCCGCCGCTCCCACGAGATGCAGCGGACCGAAACCGCTCGGCACGACGAGGCTCACGCGACACGGCGGCGGCATCAGGAGCGCCGGCATCTCGCCCACGTCGCGATGGAAATCGAAATCGGGTGTGATCGTGCCCGAGCTGACCGGCGCTGCCGGGTCGGAGGCCTCGACGGTCCAGGCCGCCACGTCGTTGCACAGGTCATGCACGACGTTGCGCACGGTCATCGACGAATCGGGACGTAATTCCCACACGTGTGCGGCGACCGGGACGAGCATCGCGATGCAGATGCTCGACACGAGAGCGAGGCGCGTTGCGAACAAGGGCCTCTTCACCGCGCTGCGCAACGCGAACGCGCCGACCAGTGCCGCGACGCACAATGCCGCCAATGCCGCGAGGCCGCGCGAGGATCCCGTCCCCGGCCGGTGGTACGCGTCGTCGAACGGCCAGCCGGCGAGGAGTGCCAGCATCAGCGCTGCGCACAGCAACGTCATTGTGGTGCGCGCTGTCCTCGACGTGCTCGCCTTGTGAAGGAGCCACGCGCACGCGAGCCCGATGAGAAGCGACCACGTGAGCACCCACGGGACGCTGTGCAGCACGCGCCAGCGCGTCAGATCGACGTCGTGCCCGCGCACGACGTGATCCATCGCGTAGACGACGACACACCGCGCTGCTGCGAGCACGATTCCGGCCCACACCCCGGCCGCCATCCACGCTGATTTCACGCGCCCTTCCACGAGTGCTGTGCATCCTGACGAATCGGCGCGCGGGCGGGGAGCGGATTGTGCCCGGTCTGATGGACATGATCGCGGGCGCATGCCGTCGGACGAACCGGCGGCGCTGGCGGAAAACTCTTCGCAGGAGGAAGAAGGTCGCGACCAGGTCTGCCTGCGCTTTCGACGCCGAATCGCCGTTGTGGCGCTGGATCGAGCACCTGCGCACCTGGCACCGGCATTGCTCCTGGGAGGCCGTCATGGATACCGGTCTCTATCAAGGCGTCGCGGCGATGCACTCGCTCGAGAAGCGCCTCGACACCATCTCGGCGAACCTCGCGAACCTCTCCGCGCACGGGTACAAGCGCCAGACTTCGGTCACGCGCACCTTCAGCGTCGGCAAGGGCGACCGCCGTCACGACGAGATCGCGACGCAGCACACGACCGACTTCACGCAGGGCGAGATCGAGCGCACGGGCAACACGTTCGACTTCGCGCTCGACGGCACGGGCTTCTTCGCACTCGACACGAAGGGCGGTCGCGCCTACACGCGCGACGGCAGCTTCCACGTCGACCAGAACGGCACGTTGCTCTCCGCCGACGGGCAACCGGTCGCGTGGGAAGGCTCGAACGGCCGCATCAACCCTACAGGCGACACGGTTTCCGTCGATGCGTCCGGCACCGTGCGCCAAGGCGCGTCGTCGATCGGTCGCCTGCGCATCGTCGACTTCGCCGACGCGGCGCGCCTCGACGAGGACTCGCACGGCAACTGGCGCGCACCGGCCGGCATGGTGGAGAAGTCATCGACCGCCGCGGTGCGCCAAGGCGCCGTCGAACGTTCGAACACGAGCTCGATGGACGAGCTCATCGGCATGGTCGTCGCGCAACGTCGCTTCGAGAACTCCGCGACGATCCTGCGCTCGATCGATCAGACCTACAAACGCCTCAACCAGCCGCACTGAGCGGCGTCCCTTCGAGGAATCCCAGCCATGATCCGCGCACTGATGACCGCAGCTTCGGGCATGAAGGCCCAGCAGATGCAGGTCGACACGATCGCCAACAACATCGCGAACGCGAACACGGGCGGCTTCAAGAAGAGCGAGCTCAGCTTCCGCGCGTTGCTGTACCAGACGTACGACGAACCGGGCGCTCCGACCGCGCAGAACCAGCGCAACCCGATCGGCTTGCAGGTCGGCACGGGCACCGAGGTCGCGGGCTCGGAGAAGATCTTCCAGCAAGGTGCGCTCGAGCCGACGTCGAACGTCTACGGCGCGGGCATCCAGGGCGAAGGCTTTTTCCGCGTCAAGATCCCGAGCGGCGACGTGCGCTACACGCGCGACGGCCAGTTCCATCGCGACGCGACGGGCGGCCTCGTCACGACCGAGGGTTACTTCCTCGATCCGCCGATCACGATCCCGAACGAAGCGATCGCGGTGACGATCGGCGGCGACGGCACGGTGTCGGTGCAGACGACCGAAGACGGCGCGCCGCAGCAGGTCGGCTTGATGAACCTGTACCGGTTCCCCAACCCTGGCGGTTTGAAGGCGCAGGGCGGCAACTACTTCTCCGAGACCGCGAGCTCGGGCACCGCGACGCAATCGCAAGCGGGCCTCAACGGTACGGGCGTGCTGCGCCAGGGCTACAGCGAGCGCTCGAACGTGTCCGTCGTCGACGAGCTCGTCGGGCTCATCCTCGCGCAGCGCAACTACGAAACCAACAGCCGCGCGATCCGCGTGAGCGACGAGATGTTGCAGACCGTTGGTCAGCTCATCCGCTGAGGCACGCACATGATCCTCGCACTCACACTGGCACTGGCGTCGATCACGCTCAGCATCCCGTCCGACGCGCACGTGCGCGGACAGGACATGCACCTCGGAGAAGTGGTGCGCATCGACGGGGCGGACGCGGCCGAGACGGCGCGCTTCGCGGCGATCACGCTCGGGTACACGCCCTCACCGGGGTTCGCACGCGTCCTCACGCGCGACGAGATCGTGAACAAGGTGCGGGCGGCTCTGCCGGGCACTGCGTTCACGGTCGCGGGCAGCGATCGCTGCCGCATCGAGCTCGAGACCGAGGTCGTGCACGGTGATGCGTTGCGCACCGAAGCCGCGCAGTCGCTGCGGACCGCATTGAACGGCCGCGACGCGACGATCGCCGACGAAGGCACGCAAGCCGACGTCGTCGTCCCGAAGGCGGCGAACAAGATCGAGCTGCACGCGCAGACCGACTTGCGCACGCTGCGCTCCGGAATCGTGCCGGTCTCGGTGCAAGTGTGGATCGACGGATCGCCGTATCAGACGGTGCAGTCGACGTTCCGCCTCGAGCTCTACGAGACGTTGCCCGTGCTCGTCGCCGACGCGCGCCGCGGCGACGTGCTCGGGGCGATCAGCACCGAGCTGCGCCGCGTGCGCGTCGACGCGAGCCTGGCGGGTGAGCCGCTCAGCCAGAGCGCCGTGCCCGGCGCGACGCTCACGCACGACATGCAGAGGGGGATGGTCGTGACCGATCGCGACGTGCAGCGCGCTCAGCTCGTGAAACAAGGCGACTTGGTGCAGATCCAGGTACGCAAGGGCCCCGTCGTCGCGCGCGCGACGGCCATCGCGGCGCAGGACGGATGCCTCGGGGACCGCGTGCGCGTCACGACGGCATCTTCGAAGCACGAGCTCATCGCCATCGTCACCGGACGCGGCAGCGTCGAGGTCGACATCACCGACTTCTCACGTCAACAAGCGCAGCAATAGACACGCGTACACCAGAACCGCGAGCCACGAGAAGCACGACATGAAACAAACACTGAGCCTCCTCTTCGTCTGCGCGACGCTCACCCCCGGTGCGTTCGCACTGCAGGACCACGCGCGCCGCGGCTCGATCTACGACGCGGACCAAGGTCCCTTCGGCCTGATCGGCACGCGCAGCGCGACGCGCGTCGGCGACCTGGTCACGATCGTGATCGCCGAAAACCAGAACGTGAAGAACGAGGAATCGTCCGACCTCTCGAAGGGCACGAGCCTCGACTACCAGCTCACGAACTTCGACATCGCGCCCAAGGCGTTCTCGCCGCTGCCGCGCGTCGCCGCGACGTCGGACGACCAGTTCCGCGGTACGGCCAACTATGCCAAGAAGGGCACGTTCACCGCGCGCGTCACCGCGATCGTCGTCGACGTGCTCCCGAACGGGAACATGATCGTGAACGGTCGGCGCGAGATCCGCATCGACAAGGAAACGAAGCTGATCGAGTTCAGCGGCATCATCCGCCGCTGGGACATCACGCCCGACAACTCGATCGCGTCGGAGCTCGTGGCGAACGCGAAGGTCTCGTACACCGGCACCGGTCCGCTCACGAACAGCACGAACCGCCGCGGAATCGGCGCGTGGATCCACGACGCCATCGCGTGGGTCTGGCCCTTCTGAGCGACGAAGCCGGCAAGCCACGAAGCAGAGCACATGATCACACTCCTCCTCCTCGCACTGATGCAGTCGCCGACGTCCTCCACGGTGCCGTCGCAGCTCCCGACCAAGCCCAAGCCCACTGCGAAGTCGGGGAATCGCAACGACGACGGCACGCTGTACGTCGACGCGAGCACCCTCGAAGCGCCGCCCGCTCCGCCTGCGACCGAATCGAAGTCGACGTGGACGCGCACGCCGCGCTTCCAACCGGTCGGCTTGTCGCGTCCGGCCGGCGACTTCACCACGCCGATCGCGTCGCTCGCCGCAGTGCGCGGCGAAGAAGACAACACCGTCATCGGCATCGGCCTCGTCACGGGCCTCGCCGGCACGGGCGACACGACCGACGCGGGTAAGACCCTCATCGCGAACCTGCTGCGCACGCGCAACATCCGCCTCGACATCCAAGCGCTGTCGTCGAAGAACGTCGCGATCGTCGAAGTCGACTGCACGCTCACGGCCGGCATCAAAGCCGGGCGTCATGTCGACGTGACGGTATCGGCGATCGGCGACGCGACGAGCCTGGTCGGCGGCACGCTGCTCATGAGCGAGCTCACCGACATCAGCGGCCAGACGGTGTACGTCACGGCGTCGGGCCCGCTCACGGTCGGCGGTTTCACTGCAGAAGGCCAGGCCGCGACCGCGCGCAAGAACCACACGACCGTCGGCAGGCTCCCCGGCGGCGGCAAGGTCGAGCGCGAAGTGCCCACCTCGCTCGTCAACGATCACGGATACATCTACCTCGACCTGAAGAGCGGGTTCGACACGCTCGGCAACTGCGTGCGCATCACCGACGCGATCAACGCTCTCTATCCCAAGAGCGCCGCTGCGAGCGGTGACGGCAAGTCGATCCAGATCTCCGTGCCGCGCGACCTGCCCGAGAGCATGCACGCGGCCTACCTGCAGTCGATGCTCGAGCGCGAGATCGTCTCGAAGAACGTCGCGCGCGTGCTGATCAGCGAGCGCACGGGCACGATCGTGATGGGCGGCGACGTGCGCTTGCGCCCGGGTGCGATCGCGCAAGGTGCCATCACGGTCACGATCGCGGAGTCGGCGCAGACGAGCCAACCGGGTCCCTTGTCGAACGGCAGGACCAAGACCGAGAAGCGCACGAACATCGACGTCAGCGAAGAGAACTCGGCCCTCGTGTTCATTCCCGGCGCGGTGACGCTGCAGGAAGTCGTCGACGTGCTCAACGTGCTCGGCACGACGCCGCGCGACCTGATCACGATCCTCGACGCGATGGCGCAAGGCGGCTTGCTCGAAGCCGAGATCCACAGGCTGTGATGGTCGACACGCTCCAACTCCCGATCGGCGTCGACGCGGCGCGCATCAACGCGGCCGAGACCTTGCGCACGCGCGCGGAGTCGGCGCGCAAGGACGCCCCCGCAGACGCGGGAGAGACCGCGAAGAAGTTCCAGTCGGTGTTCTCGACCTTGCTCGTGAAGGAGATGCGGCGCTCCCTGAGCACCGGGTTCTTCGGCGAGGGCGCGGGCGGCGACATCTACTCGGGTTGGTTGGACGAGCACGTCGGGCAGGCGCTCGCCGACCGAGACGCATTGCACATGAACGACATGATCCAGCGCAGCGTGCTCCAGAAGGCAGAGGTGACATCATGAGCTTGCAGACACTCACGAACGCGCTCGAAGCGCTGATCACGGA
>JBBQNP010000012.1:0-55258 GCA_038330085.1 Planctomycetota bacterium
CTACAGCTCCCTGGCTGCGTTGCCACTCCTTCGAGTGTTGCAGAGAACACGCGTCGTCGCGGCGCCTTGCCAGGAAGCCGCATCCAGGCCGACTTCTGCAACGAAATCGTGGCTCACTCCACTAGTCGAGCGACCGGCGCGATCCTTGACCGGTACTCCGGTCGAGTATCGCGCCGGCCGCCACCGCGCCGGAGGCGCGGAATCATCTTGCCGTTGGCTTTCGAGTTCCCTTGCGTGCCAGCTCCGCGTCTGACATTCCGGACCCATCACATCCCTCCACGACCAAGCCCGCCATCACCACCTGACGACCGTCACCTCGCCCGGCACCAACCTCAACTCCCGCTTCTCCGCAACATGGTCGTCCTTGTCGATCAGCCTCAACTCCACCGCTGACTCCGACACCGCATACGCGAGCGTCGTCTCGGACATCACCTGCTGCCGGCTCGAGCTGCTCCATCCTCCCGCGTGGAAGACCATCATCGGGACCTCGTTCCCGCTCCCATCGACCGCGGCCAACCAGCGCACGCTCTCGCTCTTCGGCAGTCCTTCCACCCGCATGTGACACCTGCGCTGGACCTCGAGACGCAGCGGCTGAGCCAAATCCACCCCCTCGAGCGGAAAGCTCCTCGGCACCACGATCTCGCCGTCGACGTCGATCTGCGCGAACTTCCGCGGTGCCTTCGCGAACACAAACGCCCCCGTTCCATCGGTCTTCGTGCGCGCACCGCTCACCCACGCCGTCGCGCCCTCGTCGCGCGCCGTCACCATGCCGATCGACACGTCCACACCTGTGATCGGCGTGCCGTCGCGCGCAACCACACGCCCGCCGAGGTTCTCGACGAACACGTCATCCGTCACGACGATCTCCACGTCGAGCTTTCCGGCCGCAACGGGGTTCGTCTCGATGCGCACGAGCGACACGGGATCGTAGGCGAAGAGGTCGTACTCCCGGTCCAACAGCCCCTCGATGCGGAACGCGCCCTTCGCGTCGGTCTCGAAGCGCGCGTCTTCTCCGACCGTCAGTCCCTCCGCCGTGATCGGCGGAACGCGTCCGACCGAGACCGACGTCGGATGCAGGAGGCCGACGATCCAGCCTTTCAATGGAGCCTGTTTCTCGTCGAGGACGTGACCGGCGATCACGAGCGGTGCCGGCCCGAGCACGAGGCGCACGGGCGCGGGTTCGTCCGTCGTCGAGTTCAAGAGCTTGCCGAACTCCAATATGCTCGCGGCCTGCGAGCCCGCTTCGATCGCGACGAGCTTCTGGCTCTCGTACACCCACTGCGGCGACGCGAAGCGGAACCCGCCGCCTTCGTCGACGCCGACTTCGGCTTCGCCCAGGTGCACGCGCGCTTTCGTCGCTGCTTTGCCGTCGGCGCGCACGACGACGCCCGTGACGAAGCGTTCGGCCGCCTTCTTCGGCTTCAATACGAAGCGCAAGTCAGCAGCGGGCGCGGTCGGCGCGGGCAGCTCGGCGTCTTCGAACCCCGCATGGCCGGCTCGCAACAGGACGTGCGCGGCCGCGATCGAGCGCGAGATCGTGAACGCGCCGCCCGGACCGCTCTTCACCGACGGGGGCACTTCGACTTGCGCAGCGTCCAGCTTGAGCGGGAAGGCAGACAACACTGCTTCTCCCGTCACGACGGCGACGTCCGCTCCTTCGATGCCCAAGCCGGATGGATCGACGACGATGCCGGACGCGGACATGACCGGCGCGACGACGATGAAGCCCTCGTGCGGGGGTGCTCCGCGCACGACCATCGAGCGCAAGGTTTCGTACGCCGGCGCGGAGGCCAAGAGGTCGAGGTCGCCCTTCTGCCAATCGAAATCGAACGAGCCGTCTGCCTGGGACCTGCCGAGCACTTGATCGCGCATCGATCGGCTCGTCACATCGATGCCCGGCATGGGAACTCCGAGCACGTCGAGCACGCGGCCGTGGATGTGGTGCGGCGCAGTCGTCCCCGCCGCGTTCGGAGCGGGAGCCGGCGTGATTTCCGGCGACGACGCGGTCTGCGGTGCGTCGGCGGGCTTGCGGTTGCTCTCGGATCCCGGCGCTTGCGATAACGGTGCGGACTTGGTCGCCGTGCTCTCTGTCCCAGCACTTCGTCCTTCGGGAACCATTTCCTCGGGATGTCCCTGCTCGGCGCGGTTCGCAAACCACACGCCCACTCCGGTGAAGAGCAGCGCGAGCACGATCAGCATCACGGTCGTCGTGCGCTTGGTCACCCTCGGTCTCCTGACTCGGCGACCGCGACGGCGGCGGCGATCCCGGCGTCGTGCGTGATCGTGATGTGGATGCGGCCGATGCCCTTGCGTTCAGCGTGCACGCGCGCCGCGCCGTGCAGAACGCAATGCGGCGGCGAGCCGGGCTCGCGCACGACCTCGATGTCCACCCAACGGACGCCGCGCGCCCAACCGGTTCCCAGCACCTTCATGACCGCCTCCTTGACTGCGAACCGACCACAATAACTCGACATGCGATCCTTGCGGCGTTCACAGTAGGCACGTTCTCGAGGCGTGAAGAGTCGCGCGAGCAGACGCTCGCCCCGGCGCGCGTGAGCGGCTTCGAAGCGTGATATCTGCGCCAAATCGAGACCCAGCCCGACGATCGTCATGTTCGGCTCGCGTGTGCGGGACGTTTGTGGAGCAGGTTGCGCAAGGCCTCTTCCAGATCGGGATGCTCGAACCGGAACCCGCTCGCGAGCGCGTGAGCGGGAACGCAGCGCTGGCTGTCGGTGAGGAATGTGGCGACCTCTCCCAGCGCGATGCGCAGCGCAAACCTCGGCACGGGCAGGATCGCGGGGCGTGACAGCACGCGCCCCAGCGTGCGCGCGAAATCCTGGTTGCGCACGACGCCCGGCGCCGTGCCGTTGAACGCGCCGCGCGCGCTCTCGGTGTCGATCGCGTGCAGCATCAGGTCGCACAGGTCGTGGATGTGCACCCACGGGAACCAGGCTTGTCCCGATCCGAACGGTCCGCCCAGTCCCAACTTGTAGAGCGGCAGCATCTTCGCGAGCGCGCCGCCTTCGCTGCCGAGCACGATGCCGGTGCGGATCGACGCGACGCGCACGCCGAGCTCTTCTGCGCGTGCAGCTTCGGCCTCCCACGCGACGCACACGCTCGAGAGGAACGCATCACCAGGCGTCGCGCTCTCCGGCAAGAGTTCGTCGCCACGGTCGCCGTAGTATCCCGTCGCCGATCCGCACACGAACGCGCGCGGCCTCTTCGTCGCCGTCCGCATCGCGTCGACGAGGTTCTTCGTCGTGTCGACGCGGGTCGAGCGGATCTTCTCCTTCTGTGCGGCGTTCCAGCGCTTGCCGACGACGGGCTCGCCCGCGAGGTGCACGATCGCGTCGAAGCGCGACACGTTCGGCAACCAGCGCTCGTAGGTGACACCCGCGCGGGGCCTGTGCGCATTTTCAGGATGTCGCGTGACGATCGTGACGCTGTCGGTGCGCGCGCACAGCAGGTCGACGAGTAGGTTGCCGACGAAACCCGTACCGCCGGTGACGAGCACGTTCATGGCACTGTCACTCCGGCTCGAGTTCGAGCAGGACGTCGCCCGACTTCACGTCGGCGCCGTCGGCGGCCTTCAACGCGGTGACGCGCGCGCTCGCAGGCAGCTCGCGCGTTGCGCGCCACGCGACGTGGCTGAACGTCTTCATCACTTCGATCATGCCGACGGGCTGGCCGTCCTTGACGATCGATCCGACGGTGACGAAGGGCGGTTCGCCTGGCGCGGGGCGTTGATAGAAGCGTCCGCTCTGCGGTGCGCGCAACACGAGGCTCGAGCCGGGAGAAACCTGGCTCGTGCCCTGGGTCGAACGCGCGCTCGTCGATGCGCTCGCGACGGCAGCGAGGCGGTAGAGCACGTAGCCGTATCCAACAGGTTGGCGCACGAGAGCGGGCGGATCGGACGCGATCTCTCCGTGTGCCGACGCGGGCACGCGCAGCTCGAAGCTCGTGCCCAGGCGCGTCAACACACCGGCGGTCTCACCCGCCGCGACGACGGCGCCGCGCGGCAGAGCGAGCGTGAACCAGCCGACGTCGGGCGCGCACAGCACGGTCGCGCCGTCGACTTCCGACACCAGGAGCTCGAGCGTTTCGTGTGCGACGCTCATCCGCGCGGCTCCGACAGCGCTGCGATGTCGTGCAGCGACCAGATGCGCGGGTTCTTCATGCGCCGGTACCCGATCGACTGCCACGCGCATTCCGCGAACGTCTCGATCCACCCGCGCAGCTCGCCGACCTGCACGATCTCGTCCGTGTCCATCTGCGCGGCGCTCTTGTAGGGATCCATGTCGCTCTCGATGCGCGCCTCGGTGTCGCGCATGCCGGCTTCGATCTTCGCGCGCTCGGCCGGATCCTTCGTCTCGATCTCGAAGTCGTCGTCGAGCTTGGTGTTGAACGCCGCGATCGCGAGCGTGCGGCCTTCCATCACGGACAAGCGCGCGATCGGCGTCGACAGTTGCACGACCGGCTCGTAGGGCAAGCCCGACATCGCGTAGTAGCCGGCACCTGACGCCTTGCGCAACAGCACCGTGAACATCGGCACTGTGTTGGTGGAGTTGGTGTAGATCAGGCTCGAACCATAGCCGAGCAGACCGAGTCGCTCCGCTTCGACGCCGATGTCGAAACCCGAGATGTCCTGCAGCCACACGATCGGAATGCCGTCGTCGTTGCACGCGCGGCTGAACGCGGCGACCTTCGCGATGCCTTCCTTGTAGAGGATTCCGGCCGGCTTCTTTTCGCCGCGGTGGTTGGGGTCGTCGACGAGACCCTGGCGGTTGATCACGAAGCCCATGTAGAGCCCGTTGACGCGCCCGACGCCGACGATCATCTCGCGCCCGCGCTCCGGCAGGATCTCCCAGAACAAGCTGCGGTCGACGAGGCGCGCGATCACTTGCTCCGCGTCGTAGGTCAACCTGTGATCGCTCGGGAAGATGCCGTCGATTTCTTGCGCCGGATGGAAGGGCGCAGCCGATTCCGCTCCATGTCGGTGGAAGTCCGCTCCCGATCCGGGCAAGCGTGCGATCTCCGCGCGAATCATCGCCAGCGCCGTCTCGTCGTCGGGCACGCGCACGTCGGCGCAACCCGACTGATGGACGTGCACTTCGGGTCCGCCGATGTCGAGGCTCGAGAGGTGCAGCGACTTCGCGCCTTTGATGAGCGCCGCTCCGGCGATGACCATGTAGGCACCTTCGGTCATGTACACGCGGTCGCTGATGATCGGCATGTAGCCGCCGCCTGCGATGCAGTCGCCGAAGACGCCGGCGATCTGCGGAACTCCTGCAGCCGACAGTTCCGCGTTCTTCTTGAAGATGTGTCCAGCACCCGTGCGGCCGGGGAACGACAGGGATTGTTCCGGCAAGTAGAGGCCGCTGCAGTCGACGAGGTAGACGACGGGTAGTCGCAGACGCAGCGCCATCTCTTGTGCGCGCTCGATCTTTTCGGGCGTGCGCGGCCACCATGAACCGGATGCGACGGTGTTGTCGTTGGCGATGACGATCGTCCAGCGGCTTTCGATGCGCACGAACGCCGTGACGACGCCGGCAGCGGGGGATTCGAGCTTGCCGAACGTGCGGCCATAGTTGACGAAGGTGCCGACTTCGCGGACGGGCGTGCCAGGATCTTTCAGTCGCTCGACGCGTTCGCGCGCAGAGAGCTTGTGCTTCTGATGGACGCGCTCGAGGTAGGTGGGACCCCAGCCCTCTGCGATCTTCGCGCGCCGCGCGTCGAGATCCGAGTCCTTGGCCTGCATCGCCGTCCGGTTCTTCTCGAACGTGCGCTGGTCGAGGAACGCATCGCGCGCCGAACCGAAGGGAGCGAGGGGGACGTGGGCCATTCGAGGATCATCGCGATCAAGCGCGCGTGGAGCAACGACGGATGGAAGACGGATGGTGCCTGGAACCCGCCGTGGGCACGCCCGCGGAGGGTGCCACACACCACCCGCTCAGGGAATCGACCGTGTGTCGTACTCGCCGCTGCGGAACGCCGCGCTGTCGAGCACGCGCACGTGCAGCGGAACCGTCGTCGCAATCCCCTCGATCCGCGTCGCACGCAGCGTGCGCAACATCGTCTCGATCGCTTCGCCGCGCGTCGCAGCGTGCACGATGACCTTGGCGATCAACGAGTCGTAGTAAGGCGGCACTTCGTAGCCCGACGCCACGTGCGTGTCGACGCGCACGGTCCCCGGGCCCTTGTCCAGCGGCACCTCGAAGCGCGTGATCACCCCTGGCGACGGCTTGAAATCCTGAGCGGGATCCTCGGCGTTGATCCGGCACTCGATCGAGTGCCCGCGCGCACGCACGTCGGCTTGCGAAAGCCTCAACGCACGGTTGGCCGCGACCGCGAGCTGCTCGTTGACGATGTCGACGCCCGTCAACATCTCCGTCACCGGATGCTCGACCTGCAGGCGCGTGTTCATCTCCATGAAGTGGATCCGGCCGTTCGCAGCGCGCAGGAACTCGATCGTCCCTGCACCCGCGTAGCCGATCGACGCAGCCGCTCCCGCTGCGCGCGCGCCGAGCTCCTCGCGTTGCTCCTGCGTCAGCGCGGGGCTCGGGCTCTCCTCGATGAGCTTCTGGTGGTTGCGCTGGATCGAGCACTCGCGCTCGTACAAGTGCACCGCATGTCCGAAGCGATCGCCGAGCACCTGCACCTCGATGTGGCGGCCGCCGGTCAAGTACGACTCGCAATACAAGGCACCGTTGCCGAACGCCGCCTGCGCTTCCGCCGTCGCCGCTGCGAATCCGGCGCGCAAGGACGCTTCGTCCGTGCACAAGCGCATGCCTCGCCCACCTCCACCCGCGTCGGCCTTCAAGATGAGCGGATAGCCGATGCGCGAAGCTGTGGCGAGCGCTTCGTCGACCGACGCGAGCAAACCGTTCGAACCCGGGATGACATCGAGCCCCGCCGCGCGCATCGCGGCCTTGGCGGGGGACTTCAAGCCCATCATTTCCATCACGCGCGGGCTCGGACCGACGAACGTGATGCCGTGCTGCGCGCACAACGCGGCGAAGCGCGCGTTTTCGGCCAGGAAACCCCAGCCCGGATGGATCGCCGACGCACCCGTCTGCAGCGCCGCCTGCACGATGCGGTCGGCGCGCAAGTAGCTCTCGCGCGGCGACGGACCCCCGATGCACACGACCTCGTCCATGTGCGCGAGCCACGCAGCACCCTGGTCCGCCGTAGAGCACACGCCGACGCGCGCGATACCGAGCTCGCGCGCCGCGCGGGCGATGCGCACGGCCACCTCGCCGCGGTTCGCGATCAGGATCTTCTTGAACATGCGGCGTCTGGCGTTCGAAGCGCTCGTGATGCGTGCGCCGGCACCGGCCGGTCCTCGCGACGCGATCGCGTTCCCGACGACGTGCGCTCCGGCGTCACGTGCCCCGAGTGGCGCGACAGGGTAGCAGCGGGCCGAGCGCGCAGTAAGCTCTGCGCGCGATGAACGTGCGTGTTGTCGTTTTGACCTTGTCGTCGCTCGCATTCGCCGGGCCGGAAGCGCGCGCCGAGGACGTCGGCGGAGCACTCGGTCGGCTCGCGAGCCCGCGCGCCTCCGAACGCTCCGGCGCACAGCGCTGGCTCGCGGCACATCTGGGATCCGACGACCTCGCCGTCGTGTCGAACGCCGCGCAAGCGGGCGACGCGGAAGTGCGCGCGCGTCTCGTCGAGGCCCTGGGCGGCGAGGATCGGCTGCTCGGGCTCGCGGCGGACCTGGCGACGTCGGGCAAAGCGGAACCAGCGAGCGTCGGTCGCGCGGCGTTGATCGAATCGGCGGAGCGCTGGAGCACCGGCTCGAAGAAGCCCGGCCTCGTCCAGAGCGCTGCGTTCGCCGCGTTGCGCGAGGATCACGATCGGACCCTCGTCGTCGACGCGCTGCTCGCAGCGGGTCCCCTCGACGTGCTCTTCGACGCGCTCGCCCGGTCCGGCGTCGACGATCTCGCGATCGCGGTCGATCCGCGCTGCAACCAGTCGGCGGGCACGGTGCACGCGACCGACGGACGACTCGACAGCGTGCTCTCCGACGTGCTCGCCGCGCGCGGTCTCGCCTGCCGTGGTTTCGGATTGGGCGACGAGGAGCCCGCTGGTGCGAAGCGCTGGATCGCGATCGTCCCGCGCGACAGCGAAGCGCGCTCGAACACGGCGGCGAACCTCTTGTCGGGCTGGTGTTTGGATGTCGCGAGTGTGAAAGGCGCCAGCGCCGGCAGCGCGGGTCCGGCCGATGCACCGATGCGCGCGCAAGCCGCGCGTGCTCTCAGCGCGAGCGGCTGGCCGGCCGCGATCGCGTGGCTCGGAGATCGCTGGTTCGCGCAGGACGACGCGGCTGCGCTCGAGGGCGTGCTGCTCGCCGCGCGGCGCGGTCGCGTGGCTCCCGTGCTCTTGCGACCGGCGGCGCAGTCGCGCTTGCGCACGGTCCTCGAGCGCGCGCTCACCACCCCTCACGACGCTGGATCGAACAGCGGCGTGGACGCGCTCGCGAACGTCGGCGATGCGACCGCGGTCGCGACAGCGCTCGGCATGACCGGCACGCTCGGTCCGCACGGCGAAGACTTGGTCGCGCCCGCGCTCGAGGGCCTCGTTCGATTGGACGGCCGCGCCTTGTATGCACGCCTGGTCGAGCTGGAGCAGCGCGCAGCGGTGGGACACGACTCCGTGCAGGCTTTGACCGAGTTGCTCACGCGTGCGGAGGTCGCGCCCGCGTCGCAGTGGCTCGCGCTCGGCATGCTCACGCGCGCTGCATCGCCACCCCAGAGGATCGGGCGACCCGAGCTCTTCCTCGCCTGGTGCGAAGACACCCGTCACCTCGCCGAGCTGAGCCGGATGGTGCGCGGTCTCGACCTGTTCCCGCCCGACGGTTGGAAACGCCCCGACGACCTGCCGCGCGCGTTCAGCCCGCGCGTGCGCGCGACGATCGCATCTGCCTGGCTCGCGCGCGGCGATCTCGACGCAGCCGTGGACCACGTCGTCGCTGCGATCGGCGACGAACCCGCACGCGAAGAGCTCGCTGCCGGACTCGGTGCCTCCGCCAAGGACATCGGGATCGGGCCGTTGACGCAGCTCTTCGATCGCGCGCTCGCACGCGCACCGGCAGATCCGGATGCGTTGCTGCGCGCGGCAGCCCTCTCCGGGGCAGCGGTTTCGGAGGACTTCGCGAAGCGCGCGCTGGCACTCGTGGCCGAGCCCGCCGTCACGCGCGGCGACCTGCTCGTGCTCGGTGCGCTCGCCGCCGGACCGCGCGGCGACGACGCACGCCCTCGACTGATCGCCGCCTTGCGCGGCGGGATCGTGGCCGACGACGCGGTGGCAGCCGTCGATCGAGCCGTGACCGAGCTGCGCGCGGCGCGCGACGAGACCGTCGAGCGCGCGTTCGTGCGCGAAGCGCGCGCCGCCGCCCGCGCGGGATCCAAGGAAGTGCGTGCGCGCCTGCGGCTCGACGCCTGGCCCGCGCCGCCGCCGGGCGAGCCGGTGCATCTCTCCGACTACGATCGCTCGTTCGAGCGCGCCGGGATGCGTTGATGCGCACCTGCGGACCGCGCTGATCCGCGACACGGGTCGGACAGCTCGACTCGCACCCGCGGGAACGCCCGGATCCACCGCGCGGGACCGACGCGCTTTCCCTCCTCCAGCTCTTCCATCCGACGATCCGATGAGCATGATGTCCGCGCCCATGGCCCTCTTCCAACAGCAGCCGAATCCCCCGGGCGCGCTCCCGACAGCCGAGCCCGACGAAGCCGCGAGGGTGCCCATGCGCTCCGAGGAGATCGCGATGGTCATGGCACCGCGCGGTCCGATCGCGGAGCAGTTCCGCTCGCTGCGCAACTCGATCGTCGCGTTGAACCCCGAGGGTGCGCCGCGTTCGATCGTGATGACGAGCGCCTTGCGCGGCGAGGGCAAGTCGGTCGCGACGATCAACCTCGCAGTCGCGATGGCGGAGATGCAGCGCGCGCGCATCCTGATCCTCGACGCGAACCTGCACCATCCGGCGATCGAGCGGTATTTCTCCTTGCCGCGGCGCGCCGGTCTGACGGAGCTCCTGCGCGGGCAGTGCCCGATCGACCGCGCCGTGCGCACGACGTCGATCGCGAACGTGTCCGTGATGGGGCCGGGACAGTTGCCGCAAAACCCGTCCGAGCTGCTCGGGTCGGACCGCGTGCGCTCGACCATCGGTCAGCTCAAGCAGCGCTTCTCGTACATCCTGATCGACACGCCCGAAGCGCTGAACATCAGCGACGCAAGCCTCCTCGGATCGATGGCGGACGGCATCCTGCTCGTCGTGAGGATCGGCGTGACGCCGCGCAACTTCGTCGAGCAGGTGCACAACCAGCTCGAGACGTTGGGCGGGAACGTGCTCGGCACGTGTTTGACCGGTGCGCCGCAGGACAACACGTCCGTCGACGCGAGCGCGAGCTGAGGCCGACGCGCCAGGGGGCGCGCGGTGCGATGCGCTCGTCGATCCGACGCAGGCTCAGAAGGGGAACAAGAGCCGCTGCAGGAGCGTGCGTGCGCGCGGTGCTGTGGGTTCGCCGCGCTGCTTGGGCGTTTCGTCGCGCTGCGCAGGATTGTCGTCGCGCAGCGCAGAATGGTCGTCGCGCTGCGTGGGCCCGTCGTAACACTGCGTAGGTCTCTCGTTGCACGGCAACTTGCCGTCGCGGTGCGCTGCTTTGTCCGCGCGCGGCACGAACGGAACGCCGCGTCGCGCCGCGTGGATCAGCGCCGTGAGGTTGCGCTCCTCCCACGCGATGGCCCGCGAGTAGTCGACGTACGCGCGTTCGCGCCGGCGGAACTGCGGTCCGTGATGGATCCAGCGGTTGCCCGTGCTCTTCTTGGGTGGATGCACGGCATGCAGCAGCTCGTGGAACAGCACGAAGCGCACGAACCAGGCCGGCACCGTCGCCTGATCGAGCACGGGATGGATGCGCACGAGCTTCGGATCCGGATCGTAGCTGCCGAGGCGCAACGAACTGCGCGTGCGGCTCGCTCCGCGCCGACCCCACGTGATCGCGGGCAACGCCTTTTCGCCCTCGAAATCGTGTGCGAGCTCGTTGTCGAGGAGGCTCTTCGCCAGCGGCTCGAGGTCGTGGTGCACACCGCGCGGGCGCGAGCGCGATGGGCTGCGATCCGCGGGCAGCGACTCGAGCCGTGCCGCGATGAAGTCGTCGAGTGCCGCGCACGCGCGCGGTGCACGACGTCCGGCGCGTATCCACGAAGCGACCGCGCGATGCACGTCGGGCGGCGCGCCGGAGAACATGCTGTGCATGCGCACCTCGAGCCGACCCGGTGTTCCGCGCCGTGAAGCGGACATGCGTTTGACCTGGATCGGCATGCGGCGCGCGCGCGTGTAGACGACCGTCACGGGACAAGCGAGTTCGAGCGTGAGCAGGTCCTGCCAGCGCTCGGGGGTCAGAGGCGCGCCGGCCGTGGCATCGAGGCCGGAGATCTCGGCGGCTCGTTCCTCGTGCTGGCCTGCCCCCTCCTTGCGCGGGACGGATTTTTCATTGCGCGGCATGGCCGCAAGAAATGTAGCAAGCGGGGCGCGTCGAATCGCGCGCACCGCTCGCTGACCCGACCTTGTGATTTCCAAAGCTGCGGGGTCGGCTGACCGTGCAGTCAGCCGACCCCGCTTCGAAACTCTCGAACCCGAGCAGCCCCGTGGAGGGACCCGCCCCGGCTTCGACGATCACTGCGTCAAGTGCAGGTCGACCGTGTTCGTGTCACCCTCGGCCACGATGATCTTCTGCTGCGACGTCGTGGAGTCGTTCATCTCTTCGAACGGGTTGGCGCTGACACCGCTCGAGCGCATGCCGCTGAGCGCGTACCGGCCCGGCATCACGTTCGCGAAGTAGAACTTGCCGCCCTCGGTCGTGCGCGTCGTGTAGTTCGCCGTCACTTCACCTTCGCTCACGCGCAGGTTGACCGTGCCGCCGAGGAGCGGCTTGCCGGCGGCGTCGTAGAACGTCCCGCGCACCGTGCCGCCGTGCGCGAGCTTGATGTCGCCCGCGTCGACTGCGCCCGACTCGCCCACGCGCAGGTCCTTGCGCGAGAGCTGCGTGTAGCCGTTGGCCGTGACGACCAATAGGTACATCTCCGGCGTCAGCCCCGAGCAAGTGAACTTGCCCGCGTCGTCCGTGCGCACGTCGACCATCGTCGCGTTGGTCGGGTAATCCCAGCCGAACGCGCGCGTGAGCTCGTCGTCCGTCCAGTCGTTCTCGTGCGTCACGACGCGCGCGCGAGCGATCGGCTTGCCGTCGGGGTCGACGACGCGGCCCGTGATGCTGCCGCCGTGGCCGAGCTTGACGACGATGCCTTTGACCTCTTGGCTCTCGGTGACGGTGAAGTTGGACGAGAAGCTGGGCGCGTAGCCCGGCGCCTGGGCCTCGACCACGTAGTCGCTCGGGCTCACGTCGTCGATGCAGAACTCACCCTGCGCGTTGTCGACGGGCGTGACGTCCTCGGTCACCTTCTGCGTGGGCGTGCCTTCGCCCTGCCACAGGCGCAAGCGCACGGAGAAGCTCGTCACCGGCTGGCCGGTCGTGCTGTCGATCACGTTGCCGCACACCGTCGCCTTCTTGCGCATCTCGATGATCAGGTTGCTGGTGTTCGTCGAGACGCGCGTGTTGTTGCGGGCGTGCGGCATGCTCCAGCCCTTGGCCGTGGCGACGACGTTGTATTCACCGGGGGTGAGGTTCTCGAAGCAGAACTCGCCGTTGTCGTTGGCCTCGACCTGGGCGCGCGCAGTCTGCGACGTGCCCGACACGCCGACCGCGAGGACGAGCGCCTTGGCGACGCCTTCGCTGCCCGGACCGAGCACGCGTCCGCAGATCAACTGCGCGACCTTCAACGTCACGTCGCGATCGACGCGACCTTCCTTCTCGAACACGAGTCCGGGAACCTTGATCGCCCCGTAGCCGGGCGCCGATGCGTTCAGCGTGCGCCGTCCGGCGGAGACGTTGTTGAAGCTGTAGTAGCCGTTGGGCTCGGTCTTCGTCGTCAAGCGGTCCGGCGGCGCTTCGGACATGCCGCTGTACTGCTCGCCGTCGAGGTCGAGCGTCGCGTCGGGGACCAGGTTGCCGGCCTCGTCCTTGACGTAACCCGACAACACCGCGCCGGGCGAGAGCGTGATCGTCGGCTGGTCGAGCTGGCCCGTCTCCGGGACCGGCGTCGTGCGCTCGATCTTCATCGCGTACTGCGGGTGCGTCACGATCAGCGAGTACGCGTCGCGCGGCTGGACGCCGGGGAAGGAGTAGCGGCCTTCCGCATCGGTGCGCACGCGCGGCTCGTTCGTGCGGTCGTGGACGTCGTTCTGGAAGAACATCGTCTCCGTCCACATGGTCGAGAGCGTCACTTCGGCCTGAGCGACGGGCGCGCCGAGGTTGTTCAGCACGATGCCGGTGAGCCGGTTGTCGAACTGCATGGCCTGGGCCGCGCCGCCCAGCGGACCGCGCGTCGGGGTCTTGGTCGTCGAGACGGTTCGCGTCGTGGTCGGGGTCAGATCCGGGGGCAAGGTCGGCCCGCCGTTGTTCGCCACCTCGTGCTGAGGCGGGAGGACGGGAGCCTTCGTGGCGTGGCCGCCCAGGTTCAACACCGCGAAGACCAGGGCGACGATCGCCACCAGGACAATGAGAAGGACGAGTAGAGGTCGTTGCATGGCTTGTGTGGCGGGCTCGCGGGAGCAGGAAAGGGTCAGGATGGGCGCGGTCCGCTGTGCGCCCAAAGACGAGGGGCGGGTGCGGTGCTTCCCGTGAAGTGCATGATGTTATCCACGTGGGGGAGGGCTGTCCGATCCGGGCTTCCGGATGGGGAGCTCGCCTCTACGAGGTGGTCTTGGAGGGTGTGGGCACGCTTTCCTGGTCGTCCTTGATCTCGCGGCCTGGCCAGAGGGACTCGAGGTAGACCTGCGAGGCCAGGAAGTAGGCGAACAGCACCAGTTCGAAGTCGACGCGCCGGAAGACCTCGATCCTGGACCCTCGGCCGAACGTGCGCGGCTCGATCCGCGCCATCTCGCCGGTCTTGGGCGCGAGCATGCGCCAGCCGCGCTGGAATCCGGCGGCGGGGAGCAGTCGGTAGGGCTTGTTGCCGGTCGCGAGCGCGATCTCGCGCGCGAGGAAGCTCCAGCGCAGCGACGATCCGATCCACTCGCGTCCCTCGGTCCAGCACGAGAACTGGCTGCGCAAGATGCCGGGGTCGCGGCGAAAGAGGAGGACCTCGCCCTTTTCCGGTTGGTAGCGGCCGCCGACGACGAGACCGCCCTTGTTGCGCCGGCACGAGAGCAGCCCGACGCGCGCACCTGCGCCGTCTTCGATGGTGTGGCGCGTGCTCCACAGTCCGGAGATGCGCGTGCGGTAGGTGGCGATCGGTTCGGTCATCGGGCTCCGTGCGGTCGGAGCGCGGAAGGGTACCTTGCGGAAGACCGTTTGGCCTGTCCCGTGCCCCCTCGAGGGCAGGCACTTTTTTCACAGGCCCGCGCCAGGATCACGGATAGCGGGTCAGGCGAGCGCACGCAGGGCCGCCACCGACTCGACGACGATCCCGAGCGCCTGCTCGACCTCGGCTTCGGTCGTGTGGCGCGCGAGCGAGAAACGCACGCACGAAGCGGCCTGGTCGGCGTCGAGTCCCATCGCGGTGAGCACGTGGGAGGGCTTGCGCGCCTTGGCATGGCAAGCGGAACCGGCCGAGGCGTACAGCTCCTGGCTGGAGAACAGTCCGAGCATGGCCTCGGCCTCGAGGCCTTCGAACGCGATGTTCGTCGTGTTGAACGTGCGCGGTGCGCCGGCGCCGTTCGCGCGCGCGCCGGACACCTGATCGAGGATGCCGCGCTCGAGGCGATCGCGCAGACCGGCGACGCGCGCACGTGCGGCATCGTCCTGTGCGAACGCGCGCGCCGACTCAGCGGCCTGGCCCAGGCCGATGATCCCCGTCACGTTCTCCGTGCCGGGCCGCACGCTGTTTTCCTGCGAGCCGCCGCGCAAGAGCGGGGGACATGTGATGCCGTCGCGCACCCACAAGGCACCGACGCCCTTCGGTCCGTGGAACTTGTGCGCGCTGATCGAGACGAAGTCCGCCCCGATTCGGGCGACGTCGATACGCACTTTGCCCGCTGCTTGCACCGCGTCGACGTGCATCAGCGCACCGACGGAACGACAGCGCTCGCCGATGCCGTCGAGATCGCTGATCACGCCGGTCTCGTTGTTGGCGAGCATCAATGCGACGAGCGCGCAGTCGCTCGTGATGGCAGCCTCGATCGCAGCTCGATCGATGCGTCCGTCCGCGTCCACGCCCGCGCGCACGATGCGCCAGCCGCGCGTCTCGAGCTCGGCGAGCGGCGCGCGCACGGCGCTGTGCTCGACGGCGGACGTCACGATCGTGCGGCGATCCGGGTTCAGCGCGACGGCCGAGTGGATCGCGGTGTTGATGCTCTCCGTGCCGCCGGAGGTGAACACGATCTCCTTGGGCGAGCGAGCGTCGAGCAACCGTGCAACCGCAGACCGCGCGGCGCGCAACGCGTCGGCCGCGTCGTCGCCCAGGCCGTGAACGCTCGACGGGTTGCCGAAGCGCTCGCTGAAGAAGGGCAACATCGCCGCCAGCACGTCGGGCGCGACGGGGGTCGTGGCGTTGTTGTCGAAGTAGAGGCGCAATGGGTAGAGAGATGTGCGAGTCGGACACGCCGTCGCGGTGGTGCCTGGCGCCGATCGCGGGCATCCCCGGCGATGGGTGCGTGGCTCCGGCGCGTCAGTCCGGCAAGGAGCGGGTCGGGCGGGCGATGCCAGGCACCTTCCACGCTCAGGCTAACCGATCTGCCGGTGGCGCGGAGGGCCCGAGACGCTCAGCGCGCTACTGGTACAGCGCGCTGAGCGTCTCCGGCAGCGCTTCGCCCGTCATCGCGCACGGCTCGCAGAAGTTGTTCTCCGCCGCCGGGAAATGGCTGCAGCGCGGGCACTCGCCCAACTTGCTCAAAGCGAGCGACACCTTGCGGCGCTGCTCTTCGAGCCCGCGCGTGCGCTCTGCGAGGAGGCGATCCTGTTCCTGCAAAGCGAGCTTCACCCGCTCGAGGAATCCCTGGCGCGGCTCGTTCGCATTGCGCGCTGCGATCAGGTCGCGGATGCGCTCGAGGGGCAGGCCGAGATCCTGCAGGTCGCGGATCATCTGCACCCGATGGACGTCGGTCGCGCGGTAGTAGCGGAAGCCGCCCTGGCTGCGCGTCGCGGGGACGATCAGCCCCATCTCCTCGTAGTAACGCAGCGTGCGCAGGTTCGTCGCCGCCACGCGCGCGAAGTCGCCGATCTTGAGGAGCTCCGATGTCATGCCAGGTCTTCCGATTGGGCGTGCTCGGCCTGTTCGGGGAAATCCCCAGGTCGTGAGCGCAAGGGATCAGGCTAGCACAAAGACCCGATCGAGCGGCCCGGGAGCCCCCTCAGCTAGTGTCCGGGACACTAGAGCGATGGTGCCTCTGTGCACGCTTGCGAGTGCGCGACAGGGGCAGCTCCGAATGCGCGGCCTCGACCTCCGTACCGGTCGCCGCCCGACCCTGCGCCTGGAAGCGGGCGGATCCGTCGGCGAGCGGACGGGGACCTCGACGCTGAAAGACAGCCCCGTCCGTCGTATACCTGCACACCCCTGACGGGCTCATCCCCGACTCGAGCACACATGTTCACCCTCTTCGACCCCATGTATTGGCTGATCGTCGGCCCGACGATGCTGCTCGCGTTCATCGCGACGCTGCGCGTCAAGTCCACCTTCGCCGCTTACCAGAACGTCGGCGTGCGCAGCGGCATGACCGGTGCGGAAGCGGCCGCCGCAGTCGCTCGCGCCGGCGGTGCCGAGGGGGTCCAGATCGAGCGCGTACAGGGCTTCCTGTCCGACCACTACGACCCGCGCTCGAAGACGTTGCGTCTCTCGCCGGCCGTGTACGACGGTCGCTCGATCAGCTCGATCGCGGTCGGTGCACACGAAGCCGGTCACGCCATCCAGCACGCGCACGCCTACAAGTGGCTCGAGTTCCGCTCGGCGATGGTCCCGGTCGCGAGCATCGGCTCGAACCTGTGGATCTGGATCTTCTTCGCGGGGCTCTTCATCTTCCACTCCCCCGTGCTCGTGAACATCGGCATCGCCATGTTCGCGTTCATCGTGCTATTGCAGATCGTGACGCTGCCGGTCGAGTTCGACGCGAGCAACCGCGCAAAGGCCGTGCTCGCGAGCACGGGCATCGTCAGCACTCCGGACGAAGCGCGCGGCGTGTCCAAAGTGCTCGGCGCCGCCGCGATGACGTACGTCGCCGGTGCGCTCACCGCGGTCGCGACGCTCATCTACTACATCCTGCTGTCGAACCGCCGGAACTGATCCGCGTCACGGCCGCCGCGCGCAGTTGTTCTCGAGCGTGTTCGTCGTCGTCACGCCGAGCGTCTGACGCGTGCCGAGCAGCTTGCGCACGGCTTCCGGACCGAGCGCGTTCACCTGGCCCATGCAGCGCGCGAGCCACAGGATCTTGGCGGTGTGCTCGAGCATGTCGAGCTTCTTGAATGCGTCCAGCAGGTTGGTGCCGATCGTCACCGAGCCGTGGTTCTGCATGACCAACGTGTCGGAACAGCGGATGATGTTGCGGATCGACTCGGGCAGCTCGGGCGTTCCGGGTGTGCCGTACGGCGCAGTCGGGATGCCGCCGATCGTGACGATGATCTCGGGGATGATCGGCGTCTGCATGTCCACGCCCGCAATCGTCATCGCGACGGCGTGCGGCGGGTGGCAGTGCAAGACCGCGCGCATCTCGGGTCGCTCGACGTAGGCGACGAGGTGGATGCCGGCTTCGCTCGAACACTTCGGTCCGTTGTCGATCGTGCGCCCTTGGATGTCGATGTGCGCAATGTGCTCCGGTGAAAGAAAGCCCTTCATCGCGCCGGCAGGTGTGATCAAGACCGTGCCGTCAGCCATGCGCGCGGACAAGTTGCCGTCGGCGCCGACGATGTAGCCTTTCGCGTAGCAGAGCTTGCCGATCTCGCAGATCGCGTTGCGCAAGCGCGCTGCTTCGTCAGTCCAGCCGCGTGCGCGCACGAGCTCGCCGATCCCGGTCGTATCAGGCGCGGTCATGAGCCGGTTCCTTGCTGCGCGTCGTACACCGTTTTCGTGCCGACCTCGACGTAGTCGACGACGCCGACCACGATGGTTTTCACGGCAGCCTTCGGGTCGCCGAGGATCTGGCGCGCGGAGTTGCCTTCGTCGATCACGATGACGCGGTCGCCGACGCCGGCTTGCGCGCGGTCGATGCCGATGCGCGTCTTGCCGATCGCGCGTCCGTCGGGGGAAACGGGGCGCAAGAGGAGGAGCGTGCGACCTTCGAGAACCGGAATCTGCACCGGCGACACGACGGTGCCGATGACGTCGGCGAGGAACATCAGCGCACTCCACTTTTCGTGGGGGAGGAACCCACACTGCTCGTCACGGGAGCATTCCCGGTCGGAGCTGCATCACGGCCGACGAATTTCCCGTTCGCGTACACCTGTTCGACGAAGCCGATGATCGACGCGTCGACGGGGACGAACGTCTCGGGGCAGGCCAAGGCCGCTTCGCGTCCGTCGACGAACTCGACGAGGTCGCCGGGGCCGGTCGACACGACCGCGCAAGCCACGAGCGTGTCGCCCATCGGCGCGCCGTCTTCGTCGAGCGGCTGGATCCACTGCAGCGGCACGCCTTCGAGGCCTGGGTAGGCCTGCGTCGCGACGACGCGCCCGATCACGCGCGCGAGGTACACGTCAGGACCACTTCTCGTAGACGTTGTCGCCGCCGAGGTCCCACGAGTCGACGACCGCCATGATGACCGCGTCGCACGGACGGTTCTCGGTCAAGGTCGTCTGACGCGCAGACGATCCCGTCGCGTAAAGGACCATCTCGTCGTTGCCCGCGCCGACCGAGTCGACAGCGACGACGTACTGGTCCTTGGGCTTGTTGTTGTGATCGTGGACCTGGACGAGGAGGAGCTTTCGGTTCTCCATCTTCTCGTCCTTGCGCGTCGCGACGACGCTGCCCACTACTTTGCCGATCAACATGAGTTCGTCTCCGTCGCGGGATTGTACCGCCAGTCAGAACCCGATCACGACCGCGGATTTCGGCAGCACGTCCACCACGAAGCGGCGGCGCAGCTCGGCCTTGACGTGCTGCACCATCACGTCCCAGGCGGGTGCGGGGCGTCGCAGGCCGAACCACAGGAGCGCGCTGCCGTTCGGGGCGTGGATCGGGCCGACCATCGACGCTTCGGCGGAAGCGCTGGCGTTCGTCGCGATCGCCTTGGCGATCTCGGCCTGGACTTCGGCCGGCACCGCGGCCACGCGCGCTGTCACGTAGCCGACGGAACCGGATGCATCTTTCGTCTGCGCATCCTCGCTCATCTCCTTGGCCGCCTTGTGGAAGTCGTCGACCGAGCGGATGCGCCTGCGCAGATCGCGCAAGATCTGGTCGGCGTCGATGAACGTGCGCGGGTTGAACTCGTTCTTGAAGGCCGCTGCGCGCAGGAAGATCATCGACGTGTCGACCGCCGGACCGAACGCGCCGTCGAACAGGTCGCGCTCGTCCTTGTAGACGCGCTGCAACGAGGCGTCGTCGTACGAGCGTTCGACCCACAGCTTCGACAGCGCCGCGATCTGCACCGCCGGATCCTGATTCATGCGATCGGCCATCACGCCTTGTGTCGCGAGCAGGCTCTCGTACGACACGCCCTTGTAGCGCGGATCGAGCTTCGTCTCGTCGCGACGCCGCTGGAGCTCTTCCTCGACGGCCTTCGCCAGCTTCTCGGGCGCCAGATCCGGCATGCGCGCCTTCATGCGCTTGACCGCGAGCAGTTGCCAGCAGTCCTCTTGCAACGCTTCTTGCGGCAGACGCAGGTGCAGGTAGTCGAAGAACTCGTCCTGCTTGATCACGACGTCCGCGCACTGCGCGACGATGCCCTCGGTCCAGGGCGGGTTGAACTCCTGGTAGTTGCGCTTCTGGAGCGCGTCGTCCATCCACAGTTGCTGCTGTTCGCCCGTGACGCGCTCGCCGTCCTTGAGCCCGAGCGTGCGCCGCGTGAGCGTCTCCTGCACGGAACCCAGTCGGAGCAGTCGCCTGAACTCGTCGAGCGTGACGTGCTTGTCCTTCAAGAATCCCTCGAAGCCGCCTTTTTCGCCCGAGGCTGCGATCTGGCGCTTGATCTCACCGAGCTGGGTCTCGACCTCTGTGTCCGACAAGGACAAACCGTTCTGCTTGCCGAGCACGTCGAGCAATTTGGTCTGTGCCAAGTGACGCAACGACTCGCGACCGTCCTTGCTCATCGCGCGCCGCGCGAGGATCAGTTCGTCGAGCTCTGCCCACGTGATGCTCGTCCTTCCGTCGAGCGAGCGCGCGGCGATGTCGGCCTGCGACTCGGTGCTGTCGGATGCAGGGGGATTCGGAGCGGACTGCGCCGCGACCGTCCCGCCCGGTGAGCCGAGAGGGTGGATGAAAAGGGCCAGGATGAACGCAGCAGCAGGCATCGAATGCGTCGGCGCGGGACCGACGGCGAGGGAGGATATAGGCGCCGGCGGAGAGCGGCAACCGAACGAGGCGGAAGAAGACGCTCCCGATCACCGATCGGCAGCGGAGCGCCCGAAGCTTGCCCGCGGAATGTTGGCCGATGGGAACACGGTCTCGAATTCGAGCGTGTCGACGTCCGCTGCCTTGACCGTCCACTTCGGGTAGTAACCCATCATCAGGTCCTGTGCGGGCACGTACCCCGGTCGCTGACCGCTCGTCGCCAACGCGTCGTACAACACGATGCGCTCGGACAGCCAGCCGTACACCGTTCCGTACGACCGCGGACCGCCGTCCTCGCTCACCTTGACGCGCGCTGGCGTCAGCAAGCCGGGCAGTTCGAGCACGCGGTCCGATCCAGAGTCGAGGTCGAAGAGGTGCGGTCTCGCTTCGACGTAATGATTGGGTGCGTTTCGGAAGTACAGGATCGTGTGACCGTCGGGCGATGCGAGCGGGAATCGACCGAAGGCGCAGAAGTGCAGATCGCCGCTTTCCGTGTCGAGGATTTCGATGAGGCTCTCGGCGCGATCGCCGCCCTTGCCACGCCAGATGTCTTCCGGCGTCGGGCCTGCGTCGGCGCTCGACAGGGCGCGACCCTGGTTCGCATCGACGTCGGCCCACAGCTCGATTGCGAGCTTATGTCCATCGGGGAACCAGGACGCATCGCGAACCGCGGCCGAGCCCAGGTCGCGACGTTCCAAGGTTTCGATGTCGATGAGCGCGACGGTTCGACTCGAGGAACGATCGTTACCCGATCCAGCGTCCATCCGCAGCGACGTGAAAAGCAGTCCTCCGCTCGGTGACAGGCGGATGATCTGCTCGTCGACCGGGCTCCATTCGAAGAGCTTTCGATCCTCGTTCGTCCGCAGGTCGTGGATGCGCAGTTGCGGCTGATGGTGGTTCGGATACGCGCGATACACGAAGCGCCCGCGATCATCGGGCCCATCGAATGCGTCAGGTCGATCTTCGAACCGGATCGTCGTGCTGGTCAGCTCGGGGAAGCGAACCACCGAGAGCTCGGGCGGTTCCTCGGAGAGGACGCCGGACTGGTTGCGCCACAGCAGCGTGCCGTGAACGTCGTCGAGGAGGTGCGGGTTCTCCGGCCCCTCGATCGTCGGCAGCGGTTGCGGCGGATCGATCGCGGAATACCCGAGGAGGAGGATGTTGCAGCCGTGCGTGACGAAAAGTGCAGCGCAGAACAATACGCGTGCGGATCCCCGCGCGAGCCAAACGCAGATGGTTGTCCACGAGCCACGCACGCGGATCAGCCTAGCGTCCTGGCGTAGCGCGCCGGCCCGGCGACGTTTCGTCGCGCCCTAGCGCTCGATCTCGAACGTCGGGCGATCGTCGTGCACGCGGGCGCGCACCAGGCCGGACTTCGGGACGGTCGACTCGATCAGCAATTTGCTGAGCGGGCCTTCGATCTCGCGCTGGATCACCTTGCGCAACTCGCGTGCGCCGTAGTCCGCCGAGAAACCCCGCGTGACGATCCACTTCGCGACCGCGGGCGTGAACGCGACCCGCAAACCGCGCTTGCGCGCGCGGCCGGCGAGGTCGGTGAGCTGGCGTTGCGCGATCGCTTGCGCGCACTTGGGATCCAAGTCGCTGAACACGATCGTCTCGTCGATCCGGCCCAGGAACTCGGGGCTGAACTGCTTCTCGAGCGCGCCGATCGCGATCTCGTGCAGTTGCTCTTTCTTGACGGTCGGCTCGCGCTCGAAGCCGACCGTGCGGCGCGCGGCGACCATCTCCGACGCGCCGGCGTTGCTCGTCATCACGACGATCGCGCGTTCAAACGAGACGTGACGGCCCTTGTTGTCGGTCAGGATGCCGTCCTCGAGGATCGAGAGCAGCAGGTTGTGCATCCGCGGGTGTGCCTTCTCGATCTCGTCGAAGAGCACCACCGTCTCCGGATTCTTCGCCACGGCTTCCGTCAACTGCCCGCCGTCCTCGTGCCCGACGTAGCCCGGCGGAGCGCCGATCAGCTTGCTGTACTCGTGCGCGAGTGCGAACTCGCTGCAGTCGATGCGCACCAGCCCTTTGTGCTTTTCGCCCGCGAAGACTTCATGCGCGAGCGAGCGCGCGAGCTCCGTCTTGCCCGTGCCGGTGCGCCCGACGAACAGGAACGCACCGAGCGGACGGCCTTGCGCCTGCAGACCGGCGGCGGACTTTTCGATCGCGCGCACCAAGGACTGGATTGCGCGCTCTTGGCCGATCACGCGGCGCCCGAGCCTAGCCCCTAGATCGTGCACACGGCGGCGCAGCGACGTGTGGAACTGCTCCTCGGTCAGCACCGGTGCCATGTTCGACTTGGCTTGCGGCTCCGGTTCGCTCTCCTCGCGACGCGGTTCGCCGCGCAGGCGCACCGTGTGGATGTCGAGCGACGGGTTGACCTCTACGCACAGCTGATAGAGGAGGTCCTCGCACAAGAGCGGATCGTCCGGCAGCAGACGCTCCATCTTGCTCTCGAGCTCGACCTTGAAGTCCGGCATGCAGCTCGTGACGACCATGCGCCGGTACGCGGCGCGGTTGAGACCCGGCTTGACGTCGATCTCCAGCGCACCCGCGTCGCAGACCATGATCTGCACGAAGGTGTCCGCCGGCTCGAAGTAGCGGTGGACGCTGCGACTCTTGAGGGTGTTCGCCACGGTAGGGGGGTGGCGCGCGCGGGAGCGTCCGTGAGGAGCGGACGTGCCGCATGGGTGCGCGACTGCGGTTCTTTCGGAGGAGCAGTGCACGCGACTTGACCTGCCCTGTGCGATTCCGATCCCGCCCTCGATCCAGGGTTCCCGTTCGTTGGAGCGCGCCTTCGTCTGACCACGGAGCGCGCGAACGAATCGGAATCCGCCTCATGCTCGGCGCGCGTCGGACCGACACCGATCCTCTGCCTGTCGAACCTGTTGGGACCGCATTCGTGTCGGCACGCAGTCGACCACCGATCCAGGCCCGCTATGATCCGACGCACGATGGCTCCCTCGGACGATCTTCAGTTCCTCGCCCTCCTCGTCCACCGCGGCCATCTGGGCCGGGCGGAAGCGGAGGTGCTGGTTCCGCTCCTGCAGGGCGGCGAGTCTCTCGACGGCCTGCTTCAGGCGCGTCTGGGCTGGCAAGCCGATGAAGTCGCGCGCCTGCGTCGCACGAAGGGCGGCGAGGTGCCCGAGATCCCGACGTACGAAATTCTGGGCTCGCTCGGCACGGGCGGAACGTCGGATGTCTTTCGCGCGCGCGAGAAGAAGACGGGTCGCACGATTGCGTTGAAGGTGCTCAAGCCCGCGCCGACGCGCCACGTGCCGACGCTCAAGGCGTTCATCGACGAGGCCAAGCTGCTCGAGAGGCTCGAACATCCCGGTCTCGTGAAGGGCTACGGCATCGCGAAGAGCGGCAACACGTACTTCTCGAAGCTCGAGTGCATCGAAGGGCGCACGTTGCTCGAAGTGCTCGACCAGGGACAAGCGTTCGCGGAGAAGGTCGCGCTGCGCATCGTGCTCGAAGCGGCCGAAGTGCTCGCGTACCTGACGAGCCAGGGCGTCGTGCACCGCGACGTGAAGCCCGGCAATTTGATGTTGAGCGACGCGGGTGCGGTGAAGCTGATCGACCTCGGATTCGCCGCCAGCCCCGAAGCGCACGCGAAGAGCAAGGAGGGCACGACGGTCGGCACCGTGGCGTACATTTCGCCCGAGCAGGCGCAGGGTGCTGCTGCGGCGGACTTGCGCAGCGACATCTATTCGCTCGGCGTGACGCTCTTCCACCTCGTCGTCGGACGTTTGCCGTTCGAGAGCAGCAACGACCAGGAGATCCTGCGCATGCAGGTCATGCAGTCGTTGAGTTCGTCCGAGCTCAAGAGCCGCAACCTGTCGCCGCACGTGCACTACTTCATCGAGAAGATGATGGCCAAGGATGCGGAGCACCGCTATCAGAGCTGGCCTGAGCTCGTTCGCGACGTGACCGACAACATCACGGGCCGCGAGCGCATCGAGCTCGACCGTCCGGCCGAATCGCGCAAGGCGCCGCCGCCGCGTCGGCGGAAGTTCTAGCCGCAGGCACATGGACGCCGTGGCCGACCGGAACGCGGATCCCGGAATGCGCGGCGTCGTTCCGTTCCGGTTTGCGTGTCATCGGTGCGGGCACTGTTGCAGCGGCGGAAGCGGGCACGTTTGGATCGAGGCGCGCGAGATCGAGCGCATGGCGGCGGTGCTCGGTGCGACGGCTGAGAAGTTCACGCAGCGGTTCGTGCGCGAAGCGGTGGATCCGCGTGATGGATCGCAGCGGCTGGCAGTGAAGGAGACCGAGGCGCACGGAGGTCGTTGTGCGCTGCTCGTCGGACGCAACACGTGCAGTGTTTACGACGCGCGACCGGAGCACTGCCGCATTTTTCCGTACTGGGACAGCGTGATGACCGATGCGGCCGCGTTCGAGAGTGCGCGCTCGACGTGTCCGGGGATTGCAGTTGAGGTCGGCGCCGAGGTGAAGGAGCGGGCGTTCGCGGCGTTGGAGCAGTTGCATGCGTCGCTCGAGCCGACGATCGAGCCTGCGACGTGCTGCTTGGATGGGAGCGGCGCTGAAGTGGAAGGGCGGGGTGGCAAGCCGAGCCAGGCACCGGTTGCCGGAAATACCGGCAACCGGAGCCAGGCACGACCTGCTCCGGCCGACGAAGCGATGGGTGACATCGCGACGAGCAACGTACGGACAACTGCGGGCGAGGTGACCTTCGCGACGGCGCTCGAAGCGGACTACGCGCTCGCCGAAAGGCCCAAACGCGCCGGGAATTGCCGCTTGGGTGATCGCCGACCGATGGCTTGTCGCTACCGGAGCGTTGCATCCGGAGCCGATGCAGACGACAACGTCGGCGTGAACGGCGGCGAAAGATCCCTGCGCGACGTGCGCGACATCGAGCGCGCGTGCGGATATCCGCCGGCTTACGCGGCGCTCGCGGACTTGTTGCGTGCGCGCGGAGCGAACGTGGGGGACGTCACATGAGAACGATGCCGCTCGCCGTCGGTGGGCTGTGCATGGTGCTCGGCATGACCCTCGTTTGGTACTTCTTCGGCCAGACGCCCCATCGCAAGCCGAAGCACTCCGATCCGGCGCCGACGAGTTCGTCGGTCGAAATGGAGCCTTCGCGCCGCGTCGTCATCTATCCCTCCGAGAAACCCGGCGGTCCGCCGAAGCTCGTCTCGCAGACGCCCGACAGCACGGTCGACGTGCGCTGGGCCAACCTCAACAGCGAAGCGATCGCTGCGCTCGACAAGGGCCAAAACGAGCGCGCGGTCGAGCTCTTCGAGCAGTGCCACGTCGGCGTGCCGACCGAGAAGGTGTTCACGTCGAACCTGGCCGAAGCGCTCGCGCGCCTGTCGACGAACGAGTACGACGCGGGCTCAGAGATCGATCGCGAGAATGCGATCACGCACCTGACGCGCGCTGCTGAGCTCGCGCCCGATCGCGAGGACCTCAAGACGCGCCTCGCACAGATGAAACAGCTCCTGAAGTCCGAAGCCGGCATGTGGACGGACGAGTCGGAGCACTTCCAGGTCTCGTACGACGGAGAGCGCAGCGACCTCCTGGGCGGTGCGTCGCAGATCACGATGGCGCTCGAGACGGCGTACCAACAGTACGGCGAGCTCTTCGACTCGTACCCCGTCGAGAAGGGGCGCGCGAAGATCCGCGTGGTCCTCTACAAGAACGACGGCTTCCATCAGGCGACGGGCATCGGTCACTGGGCCGGCGGCTTGTACGACGGCGCCATCCGCGTGCCGGTCGAAAACCTGCAGCGCGAGAAGCAGAACCTGGTGCGCGTGTTGCGCCACGAGCTCGCGCACGCGTTCGTGCACGAGTCGGGTGGTCGCGACGTGCCCGGCTGGCTCAACGAAGGCCTCGCGCAAAGGCTCGAGAGCGATTCGATGTCGATGGCGGTGACCATGCTCGAGAACACGCGGCATGCGTTGCACGGGACCCAGCTCATCCAGCTCGACAAGATGTCCGGCAGCCTGGGCGACCTGAAGGAGGACGCGAAGATCGCGCAGGGCTACCGTCAAGCGCTGGCGCTCATAGCCTGGATCGAGTCGACGTACGGCGAGCGCGTGCCGTACGAGATGGTCGCCGGCCACAAGAAGAAGGGCGGCGTCGCGGCCGCGTTCTTCCAGCGCACGGGCGTGAAGCTCGACGACGCGTTTGCGGATTTCGCCGCAGGCTTGTGAGCTTTTCGGGCGGGGTTTCCCGACACATTCGTGACCCTGGGCCGGCGCGACGTCATCCGAATCGTGGGCGCATTCCCGCTGGAGCACCGCCTCCGATCGTGCGTGTCGCCCGCGATCGCAGTACACTGCGCGACGCCTCCCCAGACACCAGCGAAGCCGCACCGCGACCGCAAAAAGGACTGCCATGAACGTCGAGAACGTGATGACCCGCGCCCCGAAGACCTGCTCGCCCTCAGACAAGATGTCGCAAGCGGTTCAGCTCATGTGGGACAACGACTTTGGCTGCGTGCCGGTCGTTGACGGCAACGGACGCCTCGCGGGGATCGTGACGGATCGGGACGCTTGCATGGCGGGCTTGATGCAAGGCCGCGCGCTGCACGAGATCCCGGTCGAGCAAGCGATGTCGCGCAACCTCGTCACGCTCGCGCCGCATGATCCGGTCCGCAACGCGATCGACCTCTTCCTCGAGAAGAACGTGCGTCGCGTGCCGGTGGTCGACGGACGCGGTCAGCTGGTCGGGATCCTGTCGATCGCCGACATCGTGTGCGCGAGCGCGGAGAAGCGGATCGGCAAGCACACGAAGCCCGAAGCCGTGATGTCCGCCGTTCACGCCGTCTCGAAGCCGCGAAACACGAAGATCGAAGGCAACGAGGCCGGAGCGAAGGCCTCCTCGAAGGACACGATCGTCCCGCAAGCCCGGACGCCCATCGCGAAGACACCCGCGTCGACGAAGGCCATGGCACCTCGCGCGAGTGCATCGAAGCCGCAGGCCAAGAGCGCCAAGCGCCGCTGACCGGCACCGCGCCCCTCAACGAATCGAAGGCCGTGTCAGGAGACACGGCCTTCGGTGTTTCCGCCGTCGCGTCAGGAATCGCGGCGTCGGATTGTGACGGGAGCCACGAGCGCCCGTCACATCAGGATCATCCCAGACTCACATCATCAGCTCAGGTCAGACTCGGGGTCCCCTCAGGCAGGACCCGCTCCGCTGCGTTTCACGACGCAGAGGGTTCACGACGAACTCTTGCTCATCCGGTAGCCGACGAGGAACACGATCACCTCGAGCGCCCACACAGCGAGAAAGATCACCCCGGGGAGGAAGAGGGAAGCCATCCGGTTCCAATTGGTTTCGAGGCCACACGGTGCGGGGACCACTCAACGCGAACGGCCCCACGGTTTCGAACTCTGGCTCATCGGGGGTCGCCCCCCACAGACAAGGGAATCTATCGGGGCGCTATTGCAGGTCGATACCCGGCATCCGGAATTCAGATGAAGATTCCCACACACGGGAGATGAATTCTTGCGGAGGATGCGGACATCGTCGCGCGTCGTCGCCCGGATCGGCTCTGTCGCGCTGCGCGTTTCACGCGGCTTTTCTCGCTCGAAATGCACGCAAACGCCAAGGCAAGGAACGCTGCAACCGCGAACGTTTCCGCACTGAGCTCCCGGAATTTCGAACCGCTCGGACTCGAATGGATCGCGTCGGAGCGAGATTCTCGAAGTCGCCTGCAACCGATCGCGATCACGAACGTCGTCGAGGATGTGATCGATCGTGCTCCTCCTGACAGCGTGCAAGTGACCCGGCCGCGCACGCGCCGTTCCGTATTGCTCGCGCGCGCGGAGCAGGACGGTCCCGACGCGCTCACGACGGAAGAACTCGTCGCCCTCGTGGCTGCGGTTCGCGCGGAGGGTGCTTCGGTCGCGCGCGAAATCGATCTCGCGGCGCGATCCCGGATGGGTCCGGCTCAGCTGAGGCGCGATTTCGGCCTTTCACGCGGCGGAGCGGTGCGCCTCGCGGCCGCGTTTGCGCTCGGGCGTCGCGTCGAGCGCGCGGTGCGTGATCCGCGCGTGTCGCTGCGATCGCCGGCTCTCGTCCACGAGCTGATGGCGCCTGAAATACGTGGATTGCAGCGCGAGACGTTTCATGCGCTGCTCCTGGACGGAAAACACCGGTTGCAGCGCCGGCACCGGGTATCGGAGGGGACCCTGACGAGCTCGCTCGTGCACCCGCGCGAGGTGTTCGGACCGGCCTTGCGGGAGAGCGCCGCCGCCTTGATCGTCGTTCACAACCATCCGTCCGGCGATCCGGAGCCGTCGGCGGAGGACGTGGCGGTCACGCGGCGGCTGATCGAGGCGGGACAACTCTTGGGCGTGCCGTTGCTCGATCACGTCGTCGTCGCGGCCGAAGGATACGTCTCGATCCGCGAGCGAATGCGGTTCGATGCGCCCTTGCCGGCCTGACTCGATGCGCCCTTGTCGGGCTGAACAGTGTCAGCTCGGAGAACGCAGGCGCTCGACCGCGATCGAGAGCGCTGCGACCGCGGCTGTCTCGATGCGCAGGATGTGCGGCGCGATCGCGGCGGGTCGGGCTCCGACAGCGTCGAGCAAGGCCTCTTCGTCCGGCGCGAACCCGCCTTCGGGCCCGATGACGAGCACGAGCGGCGCACTCCGAGTGAAATCGCGTCGACCGAGCCCTTCGAGTCGCGTCGATAGACCTTGGTCCGTGCGCGGCTCGAGCCGCACCAACAGCGCGTCCTTGCGCTGGGCGAGTTGCGCGACGTCCATCGGCTCTCCCAATTCCACCATCCAAGAACGACCGCTCTGCTTGCACGCTTCTCGCGCAATTCGCACGAGCCGCTCGCGCCTGTGACCACCCTCCGACCTGGCCGGGGGCGGGCTGCGGCGGGTGACGAGCGGCGTGATCGCGGCGACCCCGAGCTGCGTCAGCGCGTCGACCATCCCTTCCGCGCGAGCTCCACGCGGCAGCGCGACCGCGACCTCGATCCAGGGCAACGGTGCGTCGAGTTCTCCCGGTGCGGGCTCGCGGATGACGTCGCCCGCGAACTCGAGGTCGAGCCTGCGCTTTCCGGAGGCGGTCACGACCAGCGGCCACACCGATCCCGCTCCGTCCAACCCGACGCAGCGGTCGCCCGGACCCAGTCGCAAGACCACCCGCGCATGCTCGGCGTCGGCGGGCGCGAGCACGGCCTCCTTCGACCCCGGCACCGGTGCCGCGGCCAGGAAGAAGCGCCTTTCGTGGGTCGGAACCGCGCCGCGAGCGTCGTCACCTCGAGCGTCAGGACCTGAACCACCGGCCGAATTCCCGGCGGCTTCGCGGAATCGACCCGTTCGGCCCGGGCCTGCCTCGGGCTCGCCGGCTCCGCCCTCGTCCCCGCTCCGAGACCTGCTCTCACGCGGGACCATGCACTGATTCTGCGCGCCCGAGCGGATGCGCTCAACCGGCTTCCGAGACCACGTTCTCCCCACTTCGCGAGCCGCGCGCCCCGACCCCTGGTTTTGTTACAACCCCCGACTCTCCGGGTAAGTGGCTCCGCGGTAAAGCCCGCTTCGTCGCCTGCGCCTCGGGGAGCCGTCCCGGTCCCGTCCACCCGACCCTCTCCATGCAACACCGCTACTCCTTGCGCTTCGAGTCGGGGGAGCGCAAAGGGGAGACGATCCCGATCACCGGGTCCGGCTTGACGGTCGGACGCAAGCCCGGCAACACGCTGCAGATCCTCGACAACTCCGTGTCGGGCAGCCACGCCGAGCTCGTCGTCGACCAGGGCGGCGTCCAGTTGCGCGACACCGGCAGCACGAACGGCACGCGCGTGGGGACCCAGCGCGTTCTCGAACAGCAGCTCTCGAACGGCGACATCGTGACGTTCGGCAACGTGCGCATGACCTTCCGCGACTCGCAGGTCGGGAGCGCGGCCAAGAAGGGCGCTTCTGCAGGCGGCTCTGCGAGTGTCGAGAGCGACGGCATCGAGCTCGAGGGCGTCGAGTTGGAGGGTTTCGAGGAAGGGCTGGACATGCCCGCGACCCCTTCGAGCGAGGCGGTGATCGAGGTCAGCCCCGAGATCATGGCTCGGTCGCGCAAGAAGTCGTTCACCGGCGGCATCGTCGTGATCGCGGCCTTGCTGTTGGTCGGCGGCGGTGTGTGGTTCTGGCTCGAGAACAGCGGCGCCGGTCCGGCCGACGCGGGTCGTCCCGTCGACTCGGTCGCGGGCAACCTGATCCCACAGGGCTACTCGTTCGAAGGCGATGCGGACACGTGGTCCGGCGTCGAAGGCGCGCCCGCGGCTTTCTTGCGCGGGTCGGCGCACCGGTCCGGCGCGTTCGGCGCGAGCGCGGACGTCGACGGCGGACAGTGGGCCCTCTACCGCTCAGCCCCGGTGCGCGCGAACGCAGGTCACGAGCTCACGGCGCGCGGGTACCTGCGCACGCGCGGAGCTTGTGAAGCGCGCTTGGGCATCGAGCTCGCGAACGATCTCACCGCGGATCCGGCCTTGCCCGCGAACGTGGTCGCGTGGTCCGCGCCGATCACCGAAGCAGGCGGGTTCGAGCCCGTCGAAGTGGTCACCGTCGTGCCGCCCGGCTGGGCCGAAGTGCGCGTCGTCGTGCTCGCGCGCTCGACCGGGGCCAAGGACAACGGCGTTGATGATGTCTCAGGCAGCGTCGACGCCGACGATGTCAGCCTCGTCGAGTCGGGTCAGTCCGGCGCGCCGGCAGCGAAAGCCGGAGAGGCTTCGCTCTATCTCCTGGGCACGCCCTCGCGATCGGCGCAGCTCGAAAGAGGCGAACGTCCGCTCGTCACGCAGATCACGGCCGACGTCGCGCCGTCCTCGGGCGACGAAACGGACGAGTGGAGCGGGTCTCCGATCACGGCGCGCGCCGACGGGTTGAAGTTGTTCGTCCAGGCGTCCGGCTCGGACACGGCCTCATCCAACAGTGGTTCTTCGAACACCAACTCGATGCAGTTGCGCGCCGAGGAGTCCCTCGTGCACGCGCGCGTCGCGACGATCACGAAGGAGGGCTACACGACGCACGGCCTCGACTTCGAACGTGCGGGGGTCGTCGCCATTCTTCTGGGCAGCGGAGCAGACCTCGTGCGCGTCAAGCTCGAGCATCCGTCGAGCGTGAAGGGCAAAGCCGAAGGCTCGGCGATGCGCCTCACGATCACGCCGGCGCAACCGCTCGAGATGCAGCTCGACTTCGCGGCCGAGCGCAAGGAAGCGGGCAACATCGCCTACGCCGCGCGCGCCAGCGAACAGAAGGGCGACTTGGGCGCCGCGATCGTGCAGTGGACGTCGTTGCTCGACGGCTATCCGTTCGAGGACGCGCTCGTCAACGAGGCCGAAGCGGCGCGCTCGCGGCTCGTGCAGGCGGGCCTCGAGCAACTGCGGCGCGTGCAAGCCGAGATCGAGCGCGCGCGCTTCTTCCGCTTGGCTGACCTCTACAAGAAGTGCCGCGCGGACGCGCTCGCGGTCGGTGCGAAGTACAAGCAGAGCGAGGTCGACGTCGAAGCGCAGAAGGTCGCCGACGCCGTCACCACCGAGATCGACGCGCTCGAAGTCGATCAGCACAAGATCGAGCGCCAGCACATGCGCGAGATCCTGGCGACGCTCGAAGCGCACAAGGCGACCGGGCTCGCGGCGGAAGTGCGCGCGTATCTGACGGAGAAGCTCAGTTCGCAAAAGGCCGACACTGCTCCGCCGCCCCCGAACGGCACGGCCGGCGATGCAAAGTCAGGCCAGCCAAGCTCGGACCAGCCCATGCCTGGAGAGCACAAGTAGATGGCGCGCACCACGACCGGCATCGACATGGGTCTGCGCACGGCGAAGTTCCTGCGCGGCTCCTACAAGGGCAACACGTTCCACGTCACCGACTTCGCGATCGAGTCGCTGGCTTCGAACGACGTCGCCGACGGCTGGAAAGCGGTGCAGATCCCGTTCAAGCCGACGAATGCGCGCATCGGTCTGACCGGCCGCGACGTCAACATCCGCTACACGCGCGTGCCGCAAGTGCCCGACTGGCAGTTGCGCAACCTCATGCGCTTCGAGGTCGAGGAGATCGGCGACCAGTCCGGCGCGGGCGTCGCATCCGACTTCAACTTGCTGCCGACGCCGCCCGAGATCGAGGGCGAGGACGTCGTGCTGCTCGCGATGGCGCGCGAAACCCTGCTCGAAGCGCACGCGGAAGGCCTCGCGAAGGTCGCCGGCAAGCTCGACGCTTTTTCACCCAACGCGATCGCGCTCTACAACGCGTTCCTCCGGTATGGGGTGGTGCAGGACGAGGTCGTGCTGCTCGCCAACATCGGCCACGACAACCTCGATCTAGTCATCGTGCGCGGACCGGACTTGTTGTTCGCGCGCAACCTGACCGGCGGATCGCGCTTGTTCGAGGACTCGATCGCGCAACGCCTGGGCATCAGCGCGTCGAAGGCGCGCGAGCTCAAGGAGAAGGTCGTCGACCTCGATCCCAAGGCGCGCTTCTCCGACTCGAACGCGGAGAAGGCGAGTCGCGCGGCGCTCGCGGGTGCTGGACAGTTGACTTCGCTGCTCCAGTCGGCCGTCTTGTTCTGCAAGAGCCAGGTCAAGATCACCGGCCTCAAGCTCGACCGCGTGCTGCTCTGCGGCGGCGGTTCGGCGCTGAAGGGGCTGACGCAATACCTCTCGTCCGGCATGAGCGTGCCCGTCGAGCTGTTCGATCCGTTCCGCGTCGTCAACATGGAGGCGCTCGCTCCCGAAGTGAAAGCCGAACTCGAGGGCAACAAGCTCTCGGCGGTGATCGCGCTCGGCCTGGCGACGATGGCCTCCGATCCGACGGCGTGGTCGATCGAGATCCTGCCGCTGTCCGTGCGCAAGAAGCGCGACTTCGTCGGCGGCAAGCTCTTCCTCATCATGTCGGCGGCGCTCGCGCTCGCGTACCTCGGGTACAGCGCGTGGACGACGCACGCCGAGCTCGTGAAGACGCGCGCGCGTGCCGAGTTGCTCGACACGCAGTACAAGAAGGCGAACGCGACGCACCGCAAGACCGAGGACCTCGCGGCCGAGAACAAGAAGCTGGCGGTGGTCGCGGAATCGCTCGCACAGCTCAAGGGCACGGGCGAGCAGATCGCGCGCGGGATCACGCTCCTGCAGGACCAACTGCCGCAGGAGTTCTGGGTCACGCAGATCCTGTCCGATCAGCACGTCGACACCGAGCTCGGTCTCGTCGGCAACGACAAGCGACCGGTGCTCTCGTTCGCCGGCAAGGCGCGCGAGGGCCGCACTTCGCTCGCGACCTCGTACGCCGCGTTCATCGAAACCCTGGCGGGCAAGCTGCCGCCGGTCGTGAAGATGAAGCAGAAGCTCAACCCTTCCGGATCCAGGTTCTCGATCGACCTGACGCAGTTCGCTCCGCATCCGCACGTCTCGGCCGATGCGACCGGCGGCGCCGAATCGGGCGATGCGAACGAACCCACGCAGCCTGGATCGCAGCAACCTGACCCCAAGAAGAGCGGCACGAAGCCGGCGCCTGCCCCGAAGAAAGGCCCGGCACACTGATGGACCTCAACGACTACTGGCAGGAGAACAAGCGCTTCCTCGTCACCGTCGCCGCGGGCGTCGTGGTGTTCGGCATCGGCTCGATGCTGGTCGGCAAGTACTTCGGCAACGAGCTGCGCAGTCGGCGCCTCGCCGCGATCGCGACCGGCAACAAGCTCGCGCACGATGCGATGTACACGCCCGACCAACTGCGCGTCGCGCAGGAGGAGAACGATGCGCTGCAGAAGGCCGTCGAGACCCTCGCCAAGGCCTGCGCGTTCACACCGCGCGCGCAGTTCGTGCTCGATCCCAAGCGCGGTTCGCCCAGCAACCAGTACTTCGCGGTGGTCTCGTCCGTGCGCGAGGACCTCCTGCGCCAGTCCGGCCGCGCGAACATGCGTCTGCCCGAGGACCTCGGCCTGCCCGCGCTGTCGCCGACGCGCGAACCCGACATCGCGCGCTACCTCGAGGCTTTCGACATGGTCGACCGCGTCGTGCGCATGGCGCTCTCGACCGGAGCCGATCGCATCGACAAGATCGAGATCCGTCTCGATCCCAAGCTCTACTCGCGCGAGGGCGTCGGCCGCGTCGAGCTGACGCGCGTGACGATGAGCTTCTCGGGCAAGAGCGCGCCGCTGCAACAATTGTTGCTGGTGAGCCAACAGCCCGACGAGAAGGACGTGAACGGTATCGCGCTCGGCGGACCGCTCCTGATCGACCGAGCCGAAATGGTGCCGACGCGCACCGGTACCGAAGCCAGCCTCGACGTGACGTTCGTGTGCGCGCGCGTCGTCATGGACGAACCGCACCCCGAATAGCCGCTCGGAGACACTCGATTTGGCGTTGCGCAAGGAACAAGTCGTCTTGATCGGCACGGTGGCCGTGCTCGGTCTGCTCGTGTATCGATCGACGGCGAACAAGAGCGGCCTCGCGCCGACGGGTCACAAGGCGAAGTCGCCGGACCTCGTGCACCAGGATGCTCCCGAAGTGGCGCTCGTGCTGCCCGCGAAGCGCACGGTCGACGCGAACTCGCGCGATCTGTTTTCCGAACCGAAGGACACACACCCGCTGCCGCCGCTCGACCTCGTGACGCCGCCGCTCGTGCCGCTCGCCGCGCTGCGTCCGCCGACCGTCCCCGGTCCAGAGGTTTCGCTGTACGGGAAGTTCCTGCGCGTGCGCTGGCCCATCGTCGAAGCGCCCGATCTCTTCGCCGACGCAGCCGATGTGAGCGACGCACCGGCGGACGATCAGGTCGCAGCAGCACCGGCCGCGACGGCGAAGTCGGCGCCCGGCACCGCGATGATGCCCGAGCAGATCGCGGCGCAGCTCATGAGCCGCAAGAAGATCTACGACTGGTTCCGCAGCGGCGACTACCACTTCGGCCTGATCAAGAACCCCGAACGCTACACGCTCGCCAAGCGTGCAGCCGAGAACCTCCAGTTCGTCGAGTTCAACCCCGACACGGGCCAGCCGAAGTTTCCCGGTCAGGCGCCGGCTGCGATCCCGCGCAACACCGTCAACGACTTCGGGTTCGCGGACACGATCCCGAACCAGATCGAGATCCGTCGCGCGCGCTTCTCGAACCCGCTCACGGTGCCGGAGTACGACGACGCGTTGAGCTTCGCGTCGTGGTGTCTCGACGAACGTCTCGAGACGCCGCGCGCATTGCAGGTCGCCGAAGAGATGTACAAGCGCGCGGCCGCGCTGATGTCGGAGGATCCCGCGCCGCACCTGGGTCTCGCGCGCGTGAACGAAGCCGAGTTCGAGTTCGAGAAGGCGTTCAACGAGTACAAGTCGCTGCTCTCGGGCAATTTGAAGGGCGATCCGCTCGTGCTCGTCAGCCTGGCCGAGCTCGAAGCGCGGTTCCGGATGACCGACGTGGCCGAAGCGCGCTTGTTCGACGCCGAGCACAAGGGCCGTTCGAACTGGAAAGTGCAGGAGGCGCTCGGACGTTTCCTGCTCGCGCACGCTCGCGCGGGCGAAGCGGTGGTGCACCTGCGCCTCGCGAACCAGTACGAGCCGCAGGAAGCGGATGCGAAGCGCGAGCGTTCGCAGTTGCGCACGGCGCTGGGCTCGGCGCTGATCGCGACGGGCGACACGACCGAAGGCAAGAGCTGGATCGAGAAGGCGCTGCAGGCCGATCCGACCGACTCCGACGCGCAGGCCGCGATGATCAGCGCGAGCGTGCTGGCCGCCGATGGGGGCGCCGCGCCGTCCGCGACGAGCGACAAGGCGCAGACCGAGACGCAGGGGTTCGAGCTCCTCCTCGCGAACGGCCTCTCTCAGCTCTCGCAGCGCACGGCGGACAGCTTCAAGCTGGCCAAGCAGAGCCTCGTCGCCGCCGCCGCCGCCGATCCGTTCCGCGCGTACCTACCGTGGCGCTCGCTCTCGTTCCTCGCGGAGACGAGCGGACATCCCGAGGAAGCTTGGCGCTTCATCGAGATCGCGCACGAGAACGATCCGCTCGACGCGTGGACGCTCTACCAGCGCGGACGGCTGGCCGCGTCGCGCGACGACCTCGAAGGTGCGCGCACGTCGTTCCAGGCCACGCTCGACCGTGACATCTCGTTCGTCGATGCGCTCGCGTGGCTCGGCGACCTTTCGTACCGGCGCGGCGACTACGCGTCGGCCGAGCGGTACTTCGAGCGCGCGCTCGCGCTCGATCCGTCGTTGGTCAACGTGACGGCGCTGCGCGGGATCAACTTCCTCGAGATGGGCGCGCTCAAGGACGCCGAGGAGACGTTCAAGAAGGCGCTCGCGGCGGACCCCGACCAGCCGACGGCGCGCAACGGGCTCGCGTGGTGCTACTACCGGCGCGGCGAGGCGACCGAGGCGTTGCAGCGCTACCGCGACCTCGACGACAACCGCCGCGCGCTGCCCGAGGACGATCCGCACCGCGTGTACGCGCGCACACAGATCGAGCGCCTCACGGATCACCTCGAGAAGCAGGCCTGGACCGACCGCTTCGAAGGACGGGATCTCGGGCAGACGGGCTGGATGGTGCAGGAGAACAACGGTCCGACGGACAGCTTGCACGACGGCGTGGCCACGATTTCGGGCACGTTCCGTTCGCCCGGCCGCGCGCGCATGTTCCAGTCGCGGCCGGCGGCCGACTTCGTGTCGATCGAAGCGCGCATCACGATCCACAAGAACACGAGCTCGCGCGTCGGCCTCTTCGTCGCGCGCGAGACGATGCGCGGCAACGACAACCGCGTCGAGAGCGAGGTGACGGTCTCGCGCCACAAGAACGAGTACAACAACACGATCCAGACGCGCGTGACGAAGACGGCGGGGGACGACACCGAGTACTCCGACGTGAAGGGCTTCGACTGGAAGCTCGACGTGCCCGTCCTCGTGCGCATCGAGCGCATCGGCGGCAGCAAGGACACGCCGATGGTTCGGATCCTCGTCGACGGGATTCCGGTTCTCGACAACAAGCCGATCCCGACGCTCGGTCGCACGACCAACGAGCTGCGCCTCGGAATCTTCGCCGAGGGCGAGGTCGGCAGCCGTGTGGACGTCGACATCGACGACGTCGAGATCGTGCAACGCGGAGCGCGCGGAAAATGAGCGCGTCGCAGCACTCGATGAAGCACAGGAAGCAGCCCCGAGGGGCTGGGCTGGTTCGCGCACCGCGTTGCGACGTCGCTCGCCGAAGCGATCGCGCCGGCTTCACGCTGATCGAAGTGCTCGCCGTCATCGTGATCCTCGGGATCCTGATGGTCGTGCTCGTGCCGCGTCTGACCGAGATCCTGCGCAGGTCCAACGCGCGCATCACCGCGATAAACATCCAGCTCATCGCCAGCGCGATCAAGGAGTACGAGAGCCGCGCCGGTGACTTTCCGCCCAGCCAGTTCCTCGACAAATGGGGCTCCGCGCCGAACCTGACGAACATGGGCGCCGAAACGCTCGTGATCTCGCTGTGGTCGCCCGAGGTGCCGCCGACGAACCTGAAAGAAGACCTGCTCGGCAACAGTGACGCCGACTCGTCCAAGAAGCACGTCACGCGCTTCGGCAGGAACGAACTCTTCGAGCTGAAGGACGACTGGGGACATCCGATCGCGTACTTCCACCACCGCGACTACGCGCGCACCGACACGTATATCCTGAACGGCGACGAGGGCGACGAGGAGATGCAGGTCAAGGCGCAGCTCGATCCGCTCACGAAGACCTACTACGAGCCGCACGGTTTCCAGCTCATCTCCGCCGGCGAAGACGGGAAGTTCGGCACCGAAGACGACGTCACGAACTTCAAGGCCAGGTGAGCCCATGCGGATCGGAGCGAGGGGCATGGTGACGGCTGCGCGAGCGGGCTTCACCCTCGTCGAGCTCTTGATCGTGATGAGCTTGATCGCGGTCCTGCTCGGTCTCGGTCTCGGCGTGTTCGCGAAGCTCGACCTCGGCGACCGCGTCGCGGCGAGCAGCGTGCAAAACGTGATCCGTTCGGCGCACAACTGGGCGATCGCGCAAGGCACGGGTTCGCGCGTGCGCATCGACGCGAAGGCGCAGACGATCCGCGCGGAGGGTTTCCTCACCGTCGGCACGTGGCACTTCGAGACCGAGCCTTTCACCGGCGCGTTCGACATCGAGGGCTCGAGCTCCGGCGGGCACCAGATCGACGGCGGTTTCCAGGGACACGCGCTTTCGTTCGAAGGCGAGGGCGGACATCCGCGCGTGACCTTCGCCGTGAAGAGCAACGCGTCGTGGACGTTCACCGAGGGCTTCGCCGTGCGCTGCGCCGTGCGCAGGGCCGGCGATCAGGGCGGTGCGCTGCTCGACCTCGGCGGCGTCGTCGGCATCGACACCACGGCCGACGGCGCGGTGAAGGCCTGGTTCGTCGCGCAACGCGCCGACGACGAGCAGACGCAGGGCCGCGGCGGCCGCGTGGCGATGACGACCAACTCCGGACTGCTGGCACCCGGCCGCTGGTCGCAGATCAGCGTCGAGTACGACCGGCGCATGTTCACGATCTTCGTCGACGGTCAGCCCGCGGCGCGGCTCGACGAGACGGCGCCCGTCGCGCAGCTCGAGGGCAACCTGGTGTTGTCGCCTTCACAGAGCGCGTTCCCCGGCGATCTCGACGACCTGGTCGTGGCCGCGGTCGTCGCCGGCGACACGACCGAGTTGCCGCGCGGGATCGAGTTCGCGAAGGGCACCCTCGCCGAGCTCGTGTTCGAAGCCGGCGGCGGGCTCGATCGCACGGTGCACAAAGAGGCCGCGAAAGTGGTGCTCGACCTCGGAGATGGCCGGAAAGAGACGGTGCTGGTCAACTTGTTCGGGACGGTCGAATGAAAACGCATCGGCAACATGGGTCGGCGGGCGCGACGCAGCACTCGAGCAACGGACGCGAAGGCTTCGCGCTGATCGTGGTGCTGCTCGTGTTGCTCGCGTTGCTCGTGCTGACGACGCCGTTCCTCGCTTCGGCGCGCAACGCCGACCAGGCCAGCACGCAGCTCTCCGAGCGCGCCTCCGCTCGCGTCGGCCTCGAGGCGGCGACGACGCACATGCGCGTGTTCCTCTCGGACTCGTACCCGAGCGCCGACATGGACAAGACGCCCTACTGGGACGGCCTCGACGAGATCCACGCCGACAACAAGTTCGATCCTGAGTTCCTGAACCCGAACGACCCGCGCGGGCCCATGTGGGACGTCGACCTGCAGGACGTCGCGGGCCAGATCGACCTGAACAGCGCGAGCCCGTACGTCTTCGCGAACATGATGGGGCTCTCGATGCGCTTCGGCGACGTCATCACACCCGAGTCGAAGGAGCTGCCGCTCGGCTCCGCGTCGGGTCTCGAAGACACGGGCTTCTTGTGGTGCGAAGGCGAGATCGTCCAGTACACGAAGATCGTCGACGGCACGGTGACGCAGTTCGTGCGCGGCGTGTTCGGCCCGGGCGCGAAGACGGAATGGCGCGGAGGTCCGCGGCCGAAGAGCGCGCACGGCGCCGGCACGCCCGTCGTCGACCAGCGCGCCTTCGCGCCGGCGTTGTGGCGTCTCGGCGGGAACTCTGGAGGCAGCTCGAGCGAGCTGCGCACCTACGAAGCACTCGAAGAATTGCCTCAATGCGGCATGTACTCGCACGCGGTGCAGCTAGCAGCGCCGAAAGACGGCAGCGCCGACATGCCCGAAGTGCTCGTGCGCCCGCTCTTGCAGAACGGCAGCGTCTACGCCGGTGCGCGCGGCGGCCCCGTGTGGCAGCGCGCGACGCGCGTGACCTCGGCCGTCGAAGCCAAGAAGGACGGCAAGCTGCGCGTCGAGAACGGACGCTGGCTCAACATCGGCGCGACGGTGCGCATTCGCGACGGTCAGACGAGTGAGCTCGCGCTGGTGCAAAACGTGCTCGGCAACGGCGAGATCGCTCTCGACCGCATCCTGCAGAACGACTACGAGGCGTACGCAGCGGTGCTCGAAGTGCTCGTGCGTCGCCCCGTGAACATCAACACGGCCAACCGCGACGTGCTGCGCATCCTGTTCACCAACCTGCAGGTGACGGGCCACAACTCGCGCATCACGAACGACGAAGCCGACAAGCTCGCGGACCTCGTGGTCGAGTCGCGGCCGTTGACCGGCCTGGAGGACTTCCTGCGGCGCATCGTGCTGCCTTCCGCCGGCATCGAGAGGCTCCCCAGCGACGCCCCGGTCGTGCCGGAGATTTTGCAGCAGAGCACGGGCTTCCTCGATCCGTGGGACGCCGTCGCGCTCTACATGAACGGGCTCGACGCGAACGACTCGGGGCTGCAGTACTCGACGATGCCGTACTCGTTCACGACGCGCGACACGTACGCGTGCGAGATGCGCTCGACGATCAACGCGCCTTCCGGTGTCGAGCGCTTCACGCTGATCCGCGACCAAGTGATGCTCGTCGTGCCGCAAAAGGAGCTCACGCGGCTGTGGTCGCGGCAGGAGGACTTCGAAGAGGAATTCCGCCTGACCGGCGACGCGCCGTTCTGGGCGACGGGTCCGAGTGCGACGACGCGCTACGACGGAGGATCGGTGCCGCCCTCGCGCATGTGGGCGCACCTGGGCACGTTCGAAGACCAGCTCTACCTGCCGGGCGTGACCGACACGTCGAAGTTCAAGGACCAGGAGTCTCCGCCGACGCCCGAGCACATCTTCGCCTCGCGCGAGGCGCAGGGCTGGGTCCAGCTCGCGACGTTGCGCGAGGACGACGCGAGCGCGCGCCGCAAGGGTCGCGTGTTGCACTTCGACAACGAGACGCGCGATCTCGAAGGCCGTTATCTGCCCGACCAGATCGTCAAGCGCGCGACCGACGACAAGCAGATCAAGTGGACCGGCGCGAACGCGATCATGCTGCGGCCTCTTTCGATGTCGATGTGGATCAAGCCGAAGGCCGTGGGGGACGCGAAGTACCTCGACGTCGGCGGCGTTTCGGGCGAAGTGGACCACCTGTCGCTCATGACCGAGGGCCCCGACCTCGTGCTGCGCGTGATCGACGGGTTCGGCGACAACAACCTGACCACGCTCAAGGAAGTCGGCGAGCTGCGCTACGCGATCGGGGGCGGGAACTCGCCCGGTTTGCCCGCCGACACGTGGAGCCACATCGAGTTCGACGTGCGCGGCAACCGTCCGACCCAGATGCACATGCTCGTCAACGGCATGGCGTACGGCGTGCGCACGCCGGGCATGTCGCGGCTCGCGGGCGGTCTATCGCAAGGCTCGTCGACGATCGCGGTCGAATCGACCGAGGGTTTCCCCGAGGTCTGCGTCGTGAGGATCGGCAAGGAGCTCATCGAAGTTCAGAACCGCGGGAACGGCGTGCTGGACGCGTCGCGCCAGGAGACGGGCAAGCTCGCGGGTTTCGGCGGACGTCTGGCGCGCGAGGAGATGACGGTCCTCACCGACACGGGAACGCCGGCGCCGATCAACCTGGCGAACATCACGACGAGCCATCCGCAGGGCACGCCCGTCGAGTTGTTCGGATACAGCCTGCCGACGTCGTCTTCGATTCCGACGGGAGAAGCGCGCGTCCCTGCGGACCTCGGTCCGTTCCGTGTCGCGATCGTGCGCGGTGTCGTCGGGGGGGCGTCAGGAGGCGCCAACGGAGAGCCGATCACGTACAACGACGGGACCCCCATGCCCGGCACGGCAGGCGGCGGAATGTTGGGCGTGCACAGCGGCGTGACCGGTCTCGTGCTCGCCAGCGCCGACGACGGGCTCGACATTTCGAACCCGCGTCCGGTGGCCGATTACATGAGCACGTTCCAGCGCGACGGTGGTTACGCCGCGATCATCCAGGTCAACCCGGTCTACGGGAACGTCAAGCTCGTGGACAGCGCCGGTGCCAACGTCGGCGGCATCGAGATCATCCGTTACACCGGCGTGCAAGACGCCACGCTCCTCATCGATCAAAGCAAGCGCGGCATCGGCCCGGGAGAGCTTCCCGACCTCGCCACGTCGACACCGCACATCGGCGGCGGCCCGCGCTCCTTCGTCGTCAACTGGGACCACAGCATCGGCGGGCAATCCCCGCAGGATCCGACCCCCTGGTGGCGCTCGATCAAGCGCAGCGTGTTCGTGATCCCCATCTCCGTCGGCGTGCCGGGAGCCGGCACGGTGAACGGATTCCTCGATGGAATGGCGGGCAACGACCACTTCGCCCAGTACACGCACGTGGACGACGCGGAGAACACGGAGTGGGTGCAGTACGACAGGTTCGTCGCCGCGCTTTCGCAACTGGTCCGCGACGATCCCATCTCCCTGGAACTCGCTTATCGCACGCTGACCCACAACGAGCGTCCCGTCATCCCCCCGCACCCCATGCTGGGCCCGGGAGATGGCACGCCTGGAGGAGATGGGGGCGCGCCGCCGGGTGGGAGCGGCGGCAGCGAGTTCATGATGCTCGCGAGCGAGCCCGTCGAGATGATCGTGAACGCGGAGCCGATCGCGAGCGCCGCGTCGACTGCGCAAAGCTACGGCACCAACTGGGATCCGCGCATCGGACAGGCCGAGAACAAGCCGGTCGACTGGCCGATCTCGCGCGCGGTCGAGATCAACTTCCAGTTCCGCGGCGTGTGCGGCACGTACTCGCACAAGCAGCAGGCCGGCACGCCGATCCATCCCGTGTTCGAAGTGCACTACTTCACCGGCGTGGACGGCGGGCGGCCGGGACGCATGGATGCGATCTTCCTCTCGGGTTCGAACCTGGATCACGTGGGCTGGCCCGTACGCGTGCACCGCGCGTACGTGTTCCCTCCCGTCTACGATCAGTTGAGCTGGGACCAGCCTCCCGTCACGCACGGCAACTCGAGCGCGCTGCGTCCGATCACGGCGGCCGCGGGAGCGCAGGGGTCGGGAATCGATTCCCAGACGCAGATCACGCCGCTCTACTTGCAGAACCGCTGCTTCGTCGCCCTGCAGCAACGCGGGCCCGAGCCGTTGAACCCAGGCTCCGCAGTGTCCAACACGCTCGACTCGCGGCAGATGACGCGGCTCGTGTGCTTCCCCTCGGGCGAGCGTCCGCGCCTCGTCACGAACATGACGATCGGCGGCGGCGTGAACGGCGCGCAAGGTGTCATCCCCTCCGCCGTCATCGACGAGGTGGTGTTCGGCGACGCGCAGTTCGGGCGCGCGTACCCGGCCGTGAATGAGGAAGACACCGCGGGGGCGAGCCTGTTCCTGATGCAGGATGCCGACGAAGGCGCGCAGACTCTGACGGTTGCACCGAAGTCGTTGCGCGTGTCCGTGGGGAACGTCAGCGCCGACCACTTGTTCCTGAACGACATGACGCCGCACGGCGGGCTCTTGCGCGTGGGCGACGAGATCGTCGCGTACAAGTCGTACGGCGCAGACGCGGGCGAGATCCACGTGGCGACGAACGGACGCGGGCTGCTCGGCACGAAACCGGGCGCGCACCAGGCGGGCGAACCGCTGATGTTCCTCGAGGAGCGCGTGATCACGACGCTCAGCTCGCCCTTGTCCGCGGGAGACGCGCGGCTCAAGGTCGAGAGCACGGACAACTTCCCGCTGCAAGGCGTCGTGCTCGTCGGACAGGAGTTGATCGGCTACACGCGCCTGCGCGACAGCTCGCTCGAGATGCCGCGCGCGTCGTCGACGCCGGGCAAGATGGACCAGAAGGGCGACGGCATCTTCCGCGGTCGCTACGGCACGACGATGGCGGCGCACGCCACCGGTGAAGCGGTGATCCTCTTCCCGGTTCGATATCCCGATCGCTGGTCGAAGCGCGCCGACGCACCGGAGCTCTCGTACTTCGGCTTGTCGATCAGCCAGCCGGCAGCGTATGTGGGCTCGTGCTTCTTCTCGAAGATCGACACGTCGATGGCGCGCATCGGCGTCCTGCAGCGCACCGATCCGGCGGCGCCGTGGGACATCGACACCGACGCGGGCGACGACACGCGCGTCAAAGTGTTGTGGCAGGGCGAGAAGGACGGCGCACCGCTCACGATCGGCAAGCAGTCCGACCGCGTCGACTGGCGCGTGTTCGTGCAGTTCCAGCCGGGTGCGTTCGACGCGAAGACGGGGTTGTCGCACGGGTGGAAGGAGACGCCGCGCTTGAAGCTCTTCAGCGCCTTCTACCACGCGCCTTCGCTCGTGCTGAGGAGCGTCGAACGATGAGCGTCGTTCTCGAGCAGGTGTGGGCACGCGACCGATCGACGCGGCGGACGTCGCGTGCCGGACTGACGCTGGTCGAACTGATCCTCGCGCTCGGTCTGCTCGCGTTCCTGATGCTGGCCGTCGTGCAGCTCCTCGATCGCGCGCTCGACACGTGGCGCGCGGGCGAGACGCGTCGTGCCGTGATGGAGCAGGCCGCGGTCATCACGCAGCTCATGACGCGCGACCTGCGCGGCATCGAGAGCGGACCGCGCGGCGACTTCCTCGCGGAGTGGGTTCTGTTCGACACTGACGGCGACGGCGTCAAGGAAACCAAGTGGCCGCGCCTGCGCTTGGTGCGCGAAGCCTCGGGTGCCGAAGTCGCGCGGTTGAAGCGCGATGCCCGCATGGAAAACGGGCCCAAGACCGCTGCTCCCGACGGTGAAGTCGTGCTGCTCGACCGCGCCAGCCCCGAACAGGTCGAGATCGTGTGGCTGGTCGTGCCCGCTTCGACGCAGGATGCCGACGCGCGCAGCGAAGGCGTCGTGTGGCGCGGCGAACGGCTCATCTCCGACCTGTCGTCGAAGTCGTTCTTCGACGCCGACTTCATCGGCTCCTCCAACCAGCCGCCCACCGACGCGACCGACGTCGTCACCGGCGGCTTGTTGTGGATGAACGTCCTCTACGCGGCGCAGACTTCGGTCGTGCACGATGGCTGGAAGGTGTCGAGCGACCTGTCGGGCGCGGCGACGTCGTGGGACGCATGGACGAAGGGCCGACCCGACCCGACGTTGCACCCCTGGAACGAGCCGCAGGCGGGCATGCCCAAAGCGCGCTCACGGCCGCTTTTGCCGCGGCGCGTGCGCATCGAGCTCGAGTTCGAGCGCCCGGTCGACCGCAACCGCCGCACGCAGCTCGTCGAAGCGATCGACAACCAAGTGAGCGTGTTGCGCGTCGACGACGGGCGCGCGATCCCGCTCGAAGCGGACTCCTACGTGTTGATCGACTCCGAGTGGATGAAGGTCGGCACGATCGACGGCGACAAGGTCGTCGTGCAACGCGCACAGCGCGGCACGTCCGCGCGGCTCCACGCGAAGACGGCGATGGTGCACTGGGGCTTGCGCATGATCACGGAGACGCCGGTGGCGACGTACCGCGAGGACTGGAACCTGTGAAGACGATCCAGCGAACCTCCAGCGCGCGTGCCCGGCAGCGGCATAGCGAAAACGACGGTTTCACGATCGTCGAGGTCATCTTGGCGATGTTCATCTTGCTGGTGGGCATGACGAGCATCCTCGGCCTCTTGTCGTTCGGCGCGTCGCTCACGCGCACCGCTCACCTGCGCACGAACGCGGCGGCAGCGGTCGAGTCGGTGACCTCCGATCTCGAGGAAACGTTCTTTCCGATCGTGAACGGCGAGGCGGGCGAGCCCCAGAAGATCGAGCGGCGCGAGCTCCATGGCGTCGCCGACGTCGTCTACTCCGCGACACCCGTGCAGAACCCCGACCGGCCGACCGAGTACCGCGTCGACATCGAGATGACCTGGAAGAGCTCCGGCGTCGAACTCGGGAAGAACTTCTCGACGATCCTGCTGCGCGAAGTGCCCTTCGGAGAGCGATTGCGCCGCCGTTTCGTCGAAGGCGACCAGGATGCGTTATCGTCTGCGCGAGAGAAGCCGACGGACGCAGCGCAGCCAACAGACGCAGCGAAGCATCCTGGTGCAGCGCAGCCGACTGGCTCAGCTCAAACCGGCGATGCGGCCGCGAAGAAGCCCTGAACGAGACCGACCCGGAACCGACCCGCATCCCTGAACCTCCGCCGATCCGAGCACGAGCACAACAACGAGAACCGTCGAGGCCGACATGAGAACGAACCTTTTCCATCCGCTCCTCGTGGCGTTCGCGCTCGTGACGGGCGCTGCCGGCGCCGAAGCGTTCCAGGCGGCGTCGCCCTCCATGGCGGCTTCTCCTGACTCCGCCAATCCGAACGCGGCAACACCTGATGCTGGCGCCGACGCCGCGACGATGTTGCGCCTGCGCGACGGCTCGATTCGCTGGGGTTCGATCCTCTCGCACGATCCCGACGGCATCGTGTTCGAGTCGCTCTCCAACGGCGGCCACGCGCGTCTGCCGTGGAGCTACCTTCATCCGCAGGAAGAGCACGACCTGCGCGAGCGCTTCGGCTACGTCGACCTCACGGGCGAAGAGCTGATGATCGACGCCGACCGCATCGTCACGATCGAAGGGCAGGAGATCGTCGGCCTCATCATCGACCGCAGCGGCGACAACGTGCAGGTCAAGACCGCCAGCGCGATCATCCCGGTGCCGAAGAACCGCATCCTCGGCGCGCCGACCATCGTGCACGTCGCCGCGTCGGTGGTGTACACGCGCGCAGAGCTCTACAACAACGAGCTCGCGAACGCGGACGTGTCGACTGCGGCGGGTAACTACGCGCTTGCGCAGTTCTGCGAGCGCAACAACGACTTCGCGCACGCGGTCGAGCACTACAAGGCGACGCAGTCGCTCGACGCGAGCTATCAGCCCGAAGACGTGAAGCTTTCGCTCGCGCGCGCGACGGACCAGGCAGCGCGCCAGGACCAGGTCGACTACCTCACCGACGTGACGGGGTTGGCCGCGCGTCACCGCTTCGACGAGGCGCTCGCGCGCGCCGACGCGTTCAAGGACAAGTACCCCGACAGCCCGCTCATTCCGCAGGCCAAGAAGGCGCACGACCGCGCGATCAAGGCGCGCGACAAGTACGTCGCCGACCGCGTGGCGACCTTGTGGTTCCTGCGCGTCGGTCAGCTCGCGTACCAGGCCGGCAGCAAGATGGGGTACGAAGAAGCGGTCAACTACCTCGGCGGGCAGATGCAGAAGGACGTGCTCGACTACGTCGTCAAGGAGAGCGTGAAGCTCACCAAGGAAGCGACGCCCGACACGGTCAAGCAACTGTGGGGACAGCGCCGCAAGATCCGCTGGAACCGCGCGTCGTACGGCCTCGGGACGTGGCTGCTCGGCAAGGACGCCGCGCTCAAGGGCTCCGAGGATCCGAACAAGAAGAAGGACGAGAAGCCGGTGAGCGAGACCGACAAGGCGCGCGCCGACCTCGAGAAGAAGCTGCGCACGTACCTCGACAACCAGGAGCTCGCGCGCAAGGCGAAGACGACGGGCGAGCAGAAGGACGACCGCGAGCTCGCGTGGAAGGAGCTCCCGCTCGACGCGCGCCGCGGCTGGATGCTCGCGTACTACGTCGAGAACTCAGGCGACTTCGAGGTCGACAAGAAGCCCATGCTCGCGGCCTGTCACGAATGCGGCGGCGAAGGCACGCGAGTCGTGGGGCTGGCGGGCGCGAACGTTTCGCGCGCGGCGATCGGGAAGCAGTCGACGGAGAACCGCATCGAATGCCCTGCGTGTCACGGTCTGGGCATCGTGCGTCGGATCTCGTACCGCTGATGCGCGCTTCCATCCTTATCGAAACGTGGGCGGGCTTGATGCTTGCTGTGTGCGTGAGTGCGTGCGCTGCGTCGAACCCGTCGCACGTCGACGAGCCCTCGCCGTGGGAGCCCAAACCCAAGCCCGCGGCGACGTCGACAGCGCCGGCGGCGAGCGAAACGGCGACGAAGACCAAAGCGTCGCCGGAGCGGACAGCGCAGGATTCGGGCTCGAATTCGGCTGGTTCGACCGCGGCACCGGCTGCGACAGCCAAGGCTGAGACGAACTCGGCGCAGCCCCCTGTGCAGAAGACAGCGCAGGATGCCAAGGACCCTGCGGCGAAAGACACCGGCGCGAAGGAGGCTGGCGCGGGAGCGGCTCCTTCCACCACGACGAAGGATCCGGTGCGAGCCGAAGAACCGATCGTCGCGCGCGTCGCCGGCGAACCCGTGTACGTCTCCGAGCTCCTCGAGCAGGTGATGTACACCGACACGCTGGCCATCCTGCAGCACCTCGATCGCGTCGTGATGGGGCGCCTCGTCACCGCAGAAGCCAAACGCTTGCGCGTGCGCATCGATCCCGAACTCGACGCTCATGCCTTCGAGGACGGCGTCAAGGCCTTCGAGAAGCAGTACTCGAAGCAGTTCCCCAACATGACGTTCGACCGCTTCGTCGATCGCGTGCTCGGCCTCGATCCGATCAAGTACCGCGAGCACCTGCGGGACGACACGCGAGAGACGCTCCTCGCCGAGCGCGTGGCGCGCGCATGGCTGCTCCAACAAGAGCACGTCGACATGCACGTCATCGTCGTCAACAGCGAAGACGACGTGAAAGCCGCGCAGAAGGACCTGGCCGACGGCATGGCCTTCGAGGAGGTCGCGCGCAAGCGTTCGATGGATCCGTCGAAGGAGAAGGGCGGCCTGGTCGTGCCGATGGTCCACAAGGACACGCCCCTCGGGAAGCTCGCGTTCGAGACGCCGGTCGGCAAGGTCGGCGGTCCGCTGACCGACGCGGGCGCGTGGATGCTCGTGCACGTCGACGGCGTGCATCCCGCCATGGAGGGAGACTGGACGCGCATCGGAGCGGCGGTCGAAGCCGACTTGAAGCTACGCGAGATCGACGGGCTCGAGATCCGTCAGTGGCGCACGGCGATGCTCGATCGCTACGAGGTCGAGATACGCCCGTTCCTCGATCTGGTGCACGAATCGGGACGCTGAGCACCCGGCGCGATGGGCAAGCGGGTCCTGATCGCGCTCGGGGGAGTGGTGTTGGTGGTGATTGTGGTCGGGATGTTCCTGCCGCACGAGTACCGGCTGCAGCGCACGCTCACGATCCAGGCTGATCGCGCGCACATCCACGCGCTGACGAACCATCTGGCGCGCTGGCGCGAGTGGGCTTGGTGGGAGCAAGGTGACGCGACGATGCGGCGCTCGCTGCAGGGGAAGGCGCGGGGAGTGGGTGCGACGCAGACGTGGGAGAGCGACGTCGATGATGGGCGCGTCGTGATCACGAAGTCGGATGTGGATGTCGGGGTGGAGTACGAGGTCGTGGTCGTGACGCGCGGGCATGAGAGTTTGTCGCATGGGATGTTGACGTATGTGCCGAGAGGTGAGGCGACGGATTTGACGTGGACGGTGGATGGGGTGATGGATGTGCCGGTGGTGGGGGGGTGGATGGCGAGGTTCGCGGGGTGGGTGGTGGGGGTGAAGATGGAGGAGGGGTTGAGGGTGATTGGGGCGAAGGCGGAGGGGGAGGGGCGGTGAGGGGGATGCGACGTTCGGTCGCGCGGAATCTCGGGGTGGCTGAGGGCGAGCGAGGCAGCGCCGAGCGCGCGGCAAGATGTTCCGCGCCTACGGCGCGGTTCCGGCCGACGCGAGTCGCTCGGAGTACCGATCGGCTCGCGCCGGTCGGCTCGAGGGGCACGCTGACTCGAGGGGCACGGTGAGAAGTGGAGACCGCCTCCTCGAGAGCGCGTGCGGTCGACTGGATCTTGCGGGTGGTGCAAGGCACGACGACGGAGAACATCTCGCGTCCGCTCAGCGAGTCGTCGAACGTCACCGCACCTGGGGAGAGAGTCGCCGAGGACGGAGACGGGGTTCAGGCGACGAGAGGTTCAGGCGACGAGGTTCCCTCGGCGTGGTGGGTGACTGGCTGCAGAGCTTTCTGCTCGTGCTGCCGGAGCGTGGGCTCAGTGCCCTTCCCCTCAGTGCTCTGCCGCGTGGCGCTCTTCCGCGTGGTGCGCTTCCGCGGGGCGTTCTTCCGCTCAGTGCGCGGCGCCGTTGCCTTCGTGCGCGCCCGTGATGCGCAGTTCGGACGTGCCGAGCCCGCTCTCGTGCACGACCCAGACGAACAGCAGGCGGTCGCCCACGCGCACGCGGCTGGCGGACACGCGCATGGGGAAGCGGGTTCCGTCGCGGCGCACGCCTTCGAGGTCCGCGTTCGCGCCGGCGCCGAGGCGCGAGAGCTTGCGCGCGCTCTCGAAGAGGGCTTCGCGCCGCTCGCCTTGATCGGCCGGCATGAGGCGCACGACGTCGGCGCCGCAAAGTTCTTTGCGACCCCAGCCGAAGACGCGCTCGCAGGCGGGGTTGATCGATTCGACCCGGCCGCTCTCGTCGATCGTGAGGACGGCGAGTGCCGCCGACTCGACGATCGCTTGCGCGCGACCGCCTTCGTCGACCGGCACGAAGGCGGAGGGATCCGCGACCACTTTGACCTCGGAAAGGTCACGCAAGCGTGCGGCGAACTGGCGTCCGGAGGGGAGGTCGATCGGCATCACCACGAGCTCGACCGACACTTCGCGCCCGTCCTTGCAGCGCGCGGCGAGCTCGATGCGCTGGTTGAGGATGGAGGTGGCGGGCGTGTTCTGGGCGGAGGCCGCTTCGCGGAGGCCGCGTCGGATCGACATGCGCCTCGGGTGCGTGATCAGGACGTCGGTGAACTCCTTGTCCAGGACTTGGCGCCGCTCCCAGCCGAACACGCGCTCGGCGGCCGGATTGAAATCGAGGATGCGACCTTCGCCGTCGACGATCGCGATCGGGTCAGCGGCCGCCGAGAGGATCGCGGCCGTGCGCAGCTCGCTCTCCTTGATCGCGAGCTCGGCCGACGCCTGGATGCTGCCGTCCTGCACGGTCAGGATGTGGAGTTGCCGGCCTTCGACGCGCGTCGTCGCGATGCCGATCTGGACGGGGAACTCGGAGCCGTCGCGGCGTCGTCCGGTCGCGGCGCGCGTGCGCGTGCGCGATGCGGCATCGCGCTCCGCGCCGACGTCGAGATCGTCGACCAGCAGGTGCACGCCGAAGCCGACCGCTTCGTGGGGGAGGTAGCCGAACATGCGCTCGGCCGTGGCGTTGATCGCGACGATCTCGCCCTCTTGATCGATGGTGAGGATCCCCTCGGCAGCGGCGTCGAGGATCGCGCGCATGTGGGCTTCGCCCTCGCGAACCTGCTCTTGCGCGCGACGCATCCGCGCGAGGATCGGCTCGATGCCGAGCAGCGCCAACAGGAACAGACCGATCGTTCCGGCGATGGCGGCAAAGCGCGATTCTGGCCGGCCGCCGAGGACCCACGCCGTACCGAAAAGGAGGGCGAGGATCGTGAGCGCCAGATAGCTGCGGATACGGAGGTCTCTGGCCGTGAGAGCCTCCGTTCTTGCCGAACGGGAGTCGTTCATGATTGCCGAACCCGTCCCCAAAGGGTTCCTGCCACGTTCGATGCTACCAGGGACCCGATGGGGGCCGCCACTTCGAGCCGTCGCGCTTCGCTGCACTCGGAAGGGCCCCGGAGAAAGCTCGGGATCGCGCGGAGTTTCGCCGGGCTGCCTTGACCATGGGGCGCGGCTCGGCGAACCTCGCTCGCATGCGACGCCCTTCGAGACGACCTGACGCCATGCCGGCCGACGCCGAAACGCTCTCCCCCGAGGTGATCGCGGACTCTCACGGGGAAGAGTATCCCGAGGCCATCCGGGAAGAGGTCGCTCCTGTGCAAGAGTCGCTGTCGGAAAAGTCTTCCAGGGGCGAGGTTCTCGCCGCAGCAAGAGACGCGGACGAGGGGGTCGTGCTCGATCCCAGTCCGATGTCGATGGATGCGCAGGATGACGATGACGATGGCCAGGGCGATGACGAGGGCGAGGGCGATGCCGTGAACGTCGAGCTGCGCGACGAGGTCCTGACGCCCGTCGATCCGCGCTCCGCTGCCGAAGCGACCGCCGCTCTGTCGAGCGATGCCGTGTCGAACGAAGAAGTAGCGACCGCGGCGTCGGGTCCCGGGCCCGGTGATCTGTTGACCGACGACGAGCTGCTGCGCTCGGTCACGGCGCTGGTCTACGCGTCACCGGAACCGATCACGCTGCGGCGCATCGTCGACTTGCTCGAACGTCCCGATTCGAAGCGCGTCGACGCGGCGCTCTTGACGATCGCCGAGAAGCTCGCGCACAGCGGGTTGCCGCTCGAACTGCGCAAGATCGCCGGCGGCTACCACGTCCTCACGACGCCCGAGATGGGCACCACGATCCAGCGACTCTTCAAGGCGCGCAAAGCCGAACGGATCTCCGGCGCAGCGCTCGAGACGCTCGCCGTCATCGCCTACCGCCAACCCGTCACGAAGGCCGAGATCGAAGCCATCCGCGGCGTGCAGGCCGGTCCGATGCTGCGCACGCTGGTCGAGCGTGGTCTGGCCCGCGTGACCGGTCGTGCCGACGTGCCCGGGCACCCGCTGCAGTACGGCACGACGCGCGATTTCCTCGATCGTTTCGGCTTGGGCAGCCTCGATGAGTTGCCGCGCGACACGGAGCTGTCGAAGGACTGACTCGGCCGAGTGCACTTCATCGCGGCCTGCATGCCCCGCAAGTCGATCCACCGATTTTGTCGGTTCGGGCGCGATCGTCACGCATTCCAGGCACGCGCCTCGCAGGGTCTGCGGTCAGCGGTAGGATTCTTCCTAGAATCGCTCGTTCATGAAAAGGGTCATGAAGAGCGAGAGTTCCGGATCACCAGCCCGCTCAGGGTTGACGCTCCCACCGACCGATACCAAGAGCCGTACGCGCCGTCATGGCGTTTCGCGGCGCCTTGTATGTCCGCGGCTGCCATCCGCCATGCCCGACGAAGTGATCCTCGAGTTCCCGATCCTCGTCTACAAAGACGAAGACCAGTGGGTTGCGCAGTCCATTCTGACGTGCACCACTGCCGTCGCCGCGGACCACTTCGAGGCATTACGAGAGGTCTGTCGACTCGTGGTCATCGAGCTCACGGAGGCCATCAAGGACTCGGAGGGTGACGTCGAGAAGGCCATGGACCTGATCACGTGTCCGGCACCCGAGGACATCGTCCGCCTCTACTACACGCGCGCGAAGCTGCTCGCTCTGCCGAATGCAGAGGAGCTCGGTGAGCCGCTTCGGCGTCACCGCAAGGGCACGCCGCGGTACATCTTCTCACCCCGCGAAGCCATCGCTGCTGTCTAGGCCGATCGCAGCGTCGTGGATCGCAACACGAGGCTCGGAGAGCTCAAGCGCATCTTGGAGAGCTTCGGCGTCGAGGTACGGCAGGGCAAAGGCTCGGAGCTGATCCTGAAGGATCCCCGCACCAGGAAGCTCTCCGTGATCGGTTGCCACAAGAAGAACCCGGAGATCCAAAAGCAGGTGATCCGCGCCGTCCGGCACAAGTTCAGCCTGGATCCGGCCTCGGGCATCAGCGACGACGACTTCTACGGGCGCGCGTAGGTGGCAGGCCCCGAGAACATCCCCAAACCCAACCCGCCTTGCGTCCGCTCGTGGGGCACCCGTACACTTCTGCGCTTCCCAAACCCTTCGCAAGTCCCGAAACCCGAAGCACTCCTTCGCAAGGTGGTCGGGTGGCCTGACCCCAAGCTGGTCGCTGTCTACGCGGCTCCCGAATGTCCCAAGACAAGCTGAAGAACAAGCCCGTCGACCCCGAGATCGTGCGCGACGACGCACCGCATCCGGACGAGGTCATCCACGTCCCCAAGGGCTCGAGCAAGACGCGCTTCCTGATGACGTTCCTGCTCGTGATCCTGGTGCTGACCACGTTCAGCGTCACGGGTCCCTTGATGGACGTCCTGGGCGGGCGCGACAAGTCGTTCGGGACGTACATGACGTGGAAGACTCCGAGCGGCGAAGAGCGCTCGATGAGCCACAAGAAGTTCCAGGAGAACAAGAACGCGTACCTGCTCGTCAACGGGATCCTGTCCCACCGCAGCGCGCGCGACATCACCGACGAGCAGGTGGCCGGATTCCTCGTGCTCGACGACGCCGCCGATCAAGCCGGCTTGCGCACGCCGGACAGCCAGATCTCCGACTACATCCACAACAATTTCCGGACGAAGGACGACTACGACAGCACGATGCGGGCGAACCGCACCAACTCGAAAGAGTTCGAGACCACGATGCGGCGCATGCTGCGCGTCGGTCGTTTCGTGCAGCTCCAGGCCCAAGCGTTCTCGATCCCCGATCCGGCTGCCGTCGAGAAGCTCTGGCTCGGCCGACACCAGGAGTACGCGTTCGACTATGTCGAGCAACCCGTGGCCGGCATGTTGGACGCAGCGCGCGCTCAAGCACCGAAGGGCGACGACCTCAAGGCCTGGTTCGACGCGCGACCCCAAGGCGAGAAGGACTCGTACAAGACGAAGCCCATGGTCAGCGCCGAGCTGGCCGGGTTCTCGATGGAAGGCCCGTGGTCGGCTGACGCGATCCTGGCCAAGTATCCGCGCCCGAAGGACGAGGACGCGGAGAAGATGGCGCGCGACTACGTCGACGGGTTCGGGTTCATCCGCTTCCCGAAGGTGCCGACGAGCCGCACCGACACGAACCACCAGGCCTACGAGGACGTGAAGGACAAGGCGCTCGCTGAAGCTCCGGCCTACAACTCGTTGATGGACTGGGCCGCCGACATGAAGAAGCGCGAGGCGGCGGGCGAGACGATCGATCTCGCGGCGGAGGCGAGCGCGCTCGGTCTCTCGTACCGCAAGCAGGCGGAGGCGCACGACCGCGACGCGTGGAAAGCGCTCGGCATCAACTTCGTCGGGCGCATCACGATCGAGCGGTTGTTCGACCCCGACGCCAAGGCGAACGAGCTCTTCACAGCGATCCAGGTCGACGAGAAGGGGTTCGTTTATGGCCGCGATCTGCAGGTCATCCCCTCGACGATGCCGGAGTTCTCCGCGATCGAAGCGAGCGTCACCGACAAGTGGGCCGACCAGAAGGCGCGCGAGCTTGCGCT
>JBBQNP010000013.1:0-54221 GCA_038330085.1 Planctomycetota bacterium
CCACATTTCGCGGAATGCGTTCGGGCACTCTTCCCCGGATCCTCATCCAGGCTTGATCACCCCGGCTGCACGATCGTGCGCGCGACCGAGCGGACCTGCGCCTTGTCGTCCGCGCTCAGGCGCGGGTCCTTCTCGGCCGAGCCCGCGATCGAGCGCGCCGCGGCCGGCACCTCGGCCCTCTGCGCGGCCTCGAGAAAAGCGGTGTACGTGCCACCGTGACCGTCGACCCCGAACGCGCGATCGGCGAGGCGACCGGCATCGTCGAGGCGCGACGTGGCCAGCAGCGCTTCGTAGAGCTGGGCCAGGTCGCGGCGCAGCTTGTGTCGGCGTGCCTCGATGGCGACCGCCACGTCAGGCAGGTGCTCGGCCTCGATCTGACGGATGTCGCTCTCCGACTTCAACACGAGTGAACCCACGTGCGCGTCGAGATCCGGCACGAGCGCGAGTGCTTCGGAATAGCGGCGCGCGTCGAGCAGGCGATCGAGATCCAGAGGAGAAGGCTCGACCGATTGGGGGGCCTTGTTCCTGCGTTTGATCCAGCTGCGCAGCAAGATTGCGAGGACGAGCAGGCAGACGCCGTAGAGGAGGTAGCGGTTGAGGTGCGACACCGACTTGCTGGCTTCGTTGAAACCCTCGTCGCCCTCGATGTTGCGGAACACGAACTTCGCGACCCAGATCGACGTCGGCACCGACAGCAAGATGCCGAGCGTGTCGAGCACGACGAAGCGCGTGAAGCTCATGCGCAAGGTGCCCGCGACGAAGTACCCGGGGATGCGCAACCCAGGCAGGAACCGGCACGTGAAGATCGACCAGTTCTTGTTCTCCTCGAAGCGCCGCTCGAGCTTGGCGAAGCGCTCGGGGTGCAGGATCTTCGCGACCCAACGCGTCTTCAACGCCGCGAGCCCATAGTGCCGGCCGAGCCAGTAGGGGATCGAGTCGCCCAGCAGGATCGCCATCGCGCACACGATCGAAATCGGCACGAACTTGACCAGCTCGAGGTGCACGAGGTACCCGCAGCCGATCAGCGTGACCTCTTCCGGCAGCGGCGCGCCGAGGCCGCAGGACAAGAGCACGACGAAAGGCGCCACGTAATGGAAGCGGGTGAACCACTCCATCAAGTAGTTCAGCCACCCGCTGATGAATCCGCCGAGGAACAGGTACACGCGCGGGGATCCTAACCGGCATTTCTCGCCGCGTTCTACTGCGGCTTCGTCATCTCTCGTCCCGCAGCGACGTCGCGGTCCATTCGATCCTCCCCAAGGGCGGTTGCCGAGGCGTTCGAGATGGGACTGTCATCCCCCGGGGCGAAGGAGCCGTCACCGCCGGGGCAAAGGTGCAGACCGGGCACGCTCTTCCTCGGCCGCCTCCCGGCGCACTTTCTCGGCGTACTCGGCGGCGAGCGGCTCGCCTGCGCGGGCGGCGCGCTCGAACGCGTCGGCTGCGGCGACGAGGGCGTCGACGCGGCGGATCGGGAGCGGCCGGTCGGCGTCGTCGAGTGAGGCGAGCGCCAGGTACACGGCCGCGCGCGCGAACGCGACGCGACCCGGGCGCCGGCTCTCGCGCTCTCCGCGTTCGAGCACCGCGAGGCCGGCGCGCACCCAGCGCTCGCGCGCGATCGGATCGGGCTCGCGCAGGGGAGAGGCGCGGTCGTAGATGAGGTGCTCGCCGAAGTAGATCCAGCCGCTCGGATCGCCGGGCGAGATGTCGAGCGCGATCGCGGCGCGCGCTTGCGCGAGCTCCGGGTGGCCCGCGTTTTCGGCCTCGTCGACGCGCACCCACTGCATCGTCGCGGCCATGTCGGCGATCGGTCCGAGGAGGCGCTCCGTCAAGGAGCCCGCGCGCGCTTCGGCCGTGCCCGAGCGCATCGCGATCCAGGCGACGAGGGCGGCCGCCACGGCGAGGCACGTCCAACCGAGCGTGCGACGCTTCATCGCGGCACCCTCCACGAGCGCAGGCCGATGCACGCGAGCACGATGCTGATCACCACGACGACGAGGGTGCCTGCGACGGACGTGAGCGGGGGACACGCCGGCGCGCGTCCGTCGCCGACGATCGACAGCGCGTCGAAGAGATCGACGCCCGGCAACCAGCGCGACGAGAACGCCGAGGGTCCCGCTTCCGCCCACCAGTGCGGGACCCACGCAGCTAAGACGGCGAGCGCAGCGGTCGCCGGGCTGACGAAGCGCGACACGCCGATCGCGAGTGCGAGCCAGGCGCACAACGCTAGCACGAAGCGCGCGAGCAGCGCGAGGTCGGCAGCGTGCGTCGCGGCGGGATGCGGTGCGCTGTCGTTGGCGGAGGGCAGCGACCACAGCTCGACGCTGTCGGAAAGCACGCACACGCGCGTGTCCTGTCCCTTGCAAGCGAGCTCGAAATCGACGCCGCCGATTCCTGGAGGCAGCGCCACTTCGATCGAGCCGCGGTTGCCGATGCGCGTCGTCGCCGCGGTGGTTGCTGCTCCGCGGCGCGCGCGCAACTCCACTTCGGCGGCGGCCCCGGTACCCGCGCCGAGGCCGAGCTCGATGCGCGCGGTGAGACCTGTATTCGTTGCCGTGTTCGTCGCGGTGTTCATGTCACCTGCGAACCGGCCTGACGGAAGCTCGGCATGCCACGCGAGGGGCGATCCGGTCGCTGCCCAGCGCGCTTTCGGTCCGTCGAGCGTGCCCGCGGCCACCGGCGTCGGAGCAGAACCCCCGCGGATTCCCGCAGCGACGGCGAAGACCACCGTCAGCACCACGCACGCGATCGCTGCACCCAGCCACGTCGACGTGGCGATCGTGGCGTTCGACACCGCGCGCGTCGCGAGCCACGGTGCGTCGCCGTGACGCGAGGCCGCGACCTGAGAAGCACCGCGTCGACCGGCCGCGTCGGGCATGATGCGCCACGGGACGACGCTCGACACGCAGCGCACGACGAGCAGCGGAACGACGCCGAGCACGAAGGCGTACCAGACGCTCTCGCGCGCAAGCCCGGCCGCGACGAGATCGAGGCTCCCGTACGGCAGCGTTTCGTCCAGGGACGTTCCGGACGGCGGAGTTCCGTGCGACCCGCTGCCCGCGAAGAGCGTGAACGCGAGCACGCAGATCGTCCACGCGACGACGCCCGGGGCGAGCGAACGCCGCAGTGCGAGCAGCACGAGCCCGCGGTCGACGATCCGCATCACGTGGCGTGCGCGACGTGGCGCCGGTAGATGTCGGACAAGCTCGTTCCGCCCAGGATTTCCTGTGGCGTTCCCGCGAGCTCGATGCGTCCGCCGAGCAGGACCGCGACCTCGTCGCAGTGGTCCGAAAGGTCGGAGAGGACGTGAGACGCGAGGACGACGGCGACATTGCGCGCGCGTGCTTCCGCGAGCAGCTCCGCCAGCACTTCGAAGCCCAATGCGTCGAGGCCCGCCGTCGGCTCGTCGAGGAGAACGAGGTCGGGTGAGTGCAACCACGCTTGCGCCAGACCGAAGCGTCGCAGCATGCCGCGCGAGCAGCGCGCGAGCGTCGTCGTCGCCCGGTCGCGCAAGCCGACGATGCCGAGCAAGGTCTCGGTGCGCTCGTGGCAAGCGCTGCGCGGCAATCCTTGGAGCGCGCCGAGGAGGTGGAGTGCGCCGCGCAGGGTCAGCTCGCGCGGGAACGCCGCGTCCTCGGGCAGGTATCCGACGCGTGCGCGGATCGCGGGGTCACCCGGCGAACCGTCGAGCACGGTCAGCTTGCCGCGCGTCGGCGCTTCGAGGCCCGCGATCAGGCGGAGCAGCGTGCTCTTTCCCGATCCGTTGGGACCGGCGAGACCGAGCGTGCGTCCGCGCGCGAGCTCGAGGTCGATGCCGTGGAGGACAGGATGACGCCGCAGCCCGAGCCGGATCGGGTACCCGTACTCGACGCCGCGCAACGAGATTGCGGACATGGCGGCGTAGGGTAACGCGGCCGCCGGCGGTGCCTGGCGCCGATAGCCGGTATTCCCGGCGATCGGTGCCTGGCGCCGCTCGCCCGATCCGCTCCTTGCCGGGATGGGCAGCCGCGTGAGTACGGAGGCAGCCTCCGTACTCCGGCGTCAGTCCGCCACGCTCAGGGCGTGAACGTGATGCTCAGCGCGTTCGAGCTGTTGATCCCGAACCCGCCCGAGAACTCGTCGGCGTAGATGAACTGGAAGTTCCAGGTCGAGCCGGCCGTGATGATCCCCTGCGGGATCGTCTGCGCGTTGTAGTTCACGTTCAGGAACGCGGCGCCGGCCGAGTTCGTGTTGACGAAGCGCAACCCGAACGCCGGTGCTGCGACGCACTGCAAGCCGTCGCCGAACGGAAGCTGCGCCTGCCCCGTGCCGTAAACGAAACGCCCACGCGCGTGCGCCGGTGTGTTCTCGACCGCGAGCTTGAGCGAGTTCGCCGAGACGCTCGCCTTGCCGAGCGCGCTGATCGAAGCGCTCTCACCCGTCGAGTTGGGGTTCGCCGTGCAGTACGACTGCGAGATGGGCGTCATGTCCACGACGTCGATCCAGCCGGACTGATCGCCGTCCATCGCGATGCCGACCGACTTCTCGTTGCCCGCCGCGACGCCGTCGCACCACTGGTACCAGTTGTTCTGTCCGATCGGCTTGTGCTCGAACGCGAGCCCGCCCGTCGCCAGGTGGAACACGTCGATGCTCGAGTTGCCGGTCACGACGACCTTGTTGCTGTCGGGCGTGATCGCCAGATCGATGGGCCGCGAGTTGGTGATGTGGTGCGTGGCCAAGAGGTCGAGGTGCCCGTGCGCGATGTCCCAGAACCACACATCCGTGGCCGTGAGGTTCGCCGAGTGCGTCAGCGTCACCGCATAGCGATCGTTCACTGCGACCGAGTCGAAGCCTTCCTGATAGCCCTCGGTGCTCGACGGCGTGACCGCCGACCCGATCGGGAGGATGTGCTGCGTCGCGAGCGTGGAGATGTCGTACAGGAACACGCCCTCGGTCGTGCGCACCACCGCGCGCGTTCCGTCCGGCGTCACCGCGAGATCGTGCGGCGTGCCCGCCATGCGGTCGTAGGCATCCACGTTGCCGGAGAAGTCGAAGATGTCGACCTGCGTGCCCTGCGGGAGCAACGGGTTCGTGACGTTGCTGATCGTCACGATGCGCGTGTTGGAAACTTCGACCGAGTCGAGCGCCGTGTCGTCGAACGGACCCGGACCCTGGTAAGGACGCGCGGCCCAGATCACGCCGGGCACTGCACCCGGCAACGTCATCACCACGATCGCGTACTCGGTGCGCACGACTGCGTGGACCCCGTCAGGCGTGATCGCGACGTCGTGCGGCGCGCCGAAGATGTCCGAAACGGTGACACCCGTCTCGTACACCACGCTCGGTCCGCCGGCATGCGACAGGTTCCACACCGTGATGCGCGTCCGCGGGCTCGTGCTCGACTGCCCGACGATCGAGAGCATCACGGCGAAGTCGTTCGAGACCGCGACGCTGTCGTTGTCGTACGAGTAGGGGCTCGGCCCCGAATAGGTGTAGAGGGGCGGATTGCCGGGAGCGTTGCCGACCTGCGTCCCGCTCATGAGGTCGAAGATGAACTGTCCCCCTCCGCCGCCGAAGTTCGATCCGCCGCGCACCGCTGCCCAGCGCCCATTCGGAGTGATCGCCAAGTCGTTCGGCCGGTAGCCGGCGTTGAACGTCGCCATCAACAGGTTGCCCGTTCCCGCCTGCGTCAGGTCGAGGATCACGAGCTGATCACCGCCGAGCACGACCGCACGATCGTTGGTGACTGCGACGGCGTCGACGCAGTCGCCGCAGAGCACACCCGAGGTAGGGACCGTTCCGATCTTCAGCCCCGTGTTCATGTCGAACACCAGCGCGTACTCGTTGACGTTGTTCTGCCGTACGACGGCGTACTGCTGATTCGGCGTGATCTCGACGTCGTCGAGGGCCAGGTAGTGGGTCGTGTCGCTGTGCAGGAGTGACTGCGCCGGAGCGACGGATGCGAAAACGAAAGCTGCGGATGCAGCGAGGAGCACGCGCGGGGCGGACATTATTTTCTCCGGGGGGGTCCGAAAGCCGTGGTGGGGGCCGGGGAGGCCGGTTTCGGACGGGCTCGTGACCGGGGTCGCACCCCGCCAGACGCCATCGAATTGCGAACGTTGCCAGGTCCGCTCCTCTTCGCCGACCCACCACGAGCCCACGAAGAGAGTTCGGGCCGGGTAGGCAGAACCGATCCTACGGTCACTTGCCCGAAGTGGAATCAGGTGCGTTTGCGCCGGGCAGAAGTGCATTCTCCAAGAACCCCCGCACCGCTGCGCGCCACTCGACGCGCGTCGTGAACCCGCCGGCGGAGTGAGCTCCGCCCGTTTCGAGGAAGAGCTTGGGCCCCGCCGCCGCCTGATAGAGCTGCTGCCCCATGTCGAAGGGGACCAGGTCGTCCGCACGACTGTGGATGACGAGCGCGGGCACGTGGAGCTTGCCGATCTTGCGGATCGAGTCGTAGCGAATGCGCAGGATGAGCCGCACCGGCAGCCACGGGTAGACGCGCGCGCCCATGTCGGCGAGCGACGTGAACGTGTCCTCGATGATCAGTGCCCCGACCTTCCGCCGGCCGGCGAGCTCGATCGCGACCGCTCCGCCCAGCGACTCCCCGTACGCCACGATCCGATCGGGCGCGAAACCGGCTGTCTGCGTCCAGTCCCAGGCGGCCTCGGCGTCGAGGTACGTGCCTTCTTCGGTCGGCGTGCCGCTGCTCGCTCCGTAGCCGCGGTAGTCGAACAGCACGACGTCGTACCCCATCTCGAGGAACGAGCGCGCGAGCGGGATGCGCATCGCGATGTTGCCCGCGTTGCCGTGGCACACGACGATCGCGCCGCGAGCCTGGCCTGCGCAGCGCAGCCTCCAGCCGTGGATCGCGACGCCGTCCGCGGCCTTCAGTTTCAGGTCGTCGAACGCGATCCCGTCGATCGCCGGCGTCTGGATCGGCGCGGGGCCGGGGAACCACACCAGGCTGCCCTGCTTCCAGGCGACGACGGCGCAGACGAGCGCGTAGAGACCCATCAGGACTGCGATCAGGATCCACATGCAGCGCTTCAGGAGGGGAGGCATGCGGGTCGCGAGCAGGTACCCGGCTTGGACAGCTCCGCGCGTGGCGTTGTACCGTACGTCCCCGGATCCGTATGCCCAAGATCTTCGTCCTCTCCGGTCCCGACGTGGGCATGAGCTTCGAGGTCGAGGCCGGCTCGAAGTTCGGGCGCGCGCCCGACTGCGCGGTGGTGCTGCGCCATGCGTCGGTGAGCCGCCATCATGCGCAGCTCGAGCTCGACGGCGGATCGTGGTGGGTCGTCGACCTCGATTCGCGCAACGGACTTCACGTGGGGGGCGAACGCGTGTTGCGTGCGCCGCTCGCCGACGGGGGCGAGTTCCAGATCGGCGAGGTGACGATGCGGCTGCGGGTGCCGGCGGAAGAGGGATCCGGCAAGCCGCCGAAGTCGGTTGCGCACGTCACGGAGCCGGGACCCGGGGTGTATTCGACCGAGCGCGTTTCGGTCCCGCACGGCGATGACATCGTGCTGGAGGGCGATTGGGATCCGGATGCTGCGACGGTTGCGCCGTCGCCATCACGCTTTCAGTCGGCGGGTTCGTCGGCGGCGGGTACGTCGGTTCCGCCCTCGGCACCGATCGTGCGCGAGGAGTCGTCGCGCGAGCGTGCGACCGCGAAGTTGGCTGCGGCGGGTGCGTTGCCGAAGGCGCAGACCGGCGGGCGCGGCGTGTTGCAGTTCAACAAGGTCGAGGCGCGAGCGGGGTTCATGACGTCCGAGCTCGGACAGCAACCGTTGTGGATTCAGGCTGGGGTCGGATTGCTCGTGCTCGCGGTGTTCGTCGGCGTGATGTGGCTCGTGTTCCGCGGCACGGTGTGGTTCCGCAGCGGATCCGAAGGCACGCCGGCAGTCGAACAAGAGGCGCACTGAGAGCGGAGGGTGCCTGGAACACGCCGTGGGTACTTCCGCGGCGGGTGCCTGGCACCTTCCGCTCCTCCGGGCAAGGAGCGGAGCGGCGGCAAGGAGCGGAGGAGGCGTGCGGTGCCAGGCACCCACCGCGGGAATACCCACGGCGGGTTCCAGGCACCCTACGCCGCCCGTTCCCGCAGTCTCTTCACCACATCATCCGGATCCGGCCAACCGCCGCCGGTGAAGTGCGACAGGAAGCTCTTCGACTTCGACGCGATCGTCTCGCCGTCGACGACGACGTCGAACTGACCCGCCGAGCCCTTCTCGATGCGAGCCGTCAAGCCGAGCTGCTCTTGGATTTGCGCGGCGAGACCCGCCGCGCGTCGCTCGTACCCTCAGGCCGTGCAGTAATAGATGGTGATGTTCATGGTGGTGATGCTCCCATCCTATTCGGCAGCACACAGGCCCTGATACCAGGAATTCGCAGCTACGTCCCAGGTGAAGTCGTTCGCGCGTCGGGCTGCGAGCTCGAGCACGTCGGACGGCTGCGCAATAGCAGCGTGGATCGCGCGCGCGCACTCCACCGGATCGTCGCTCGCGAACGAAGGCACGCCGATGCCCGCGACCTCCGGCAAAGCACCCGCCCGCGCGATGGCGAGCGGAACCCGTGCTGTCTGTGCTTCGAGCGCGACGATGCCGAAGCCCTCGATCGTGGAGGGAATGCACACGCACGCCGCGCGCGCGAGGATCGCCGGCAGATCGCGGTCGACGAACCGGCCCGCGAAGCGCACGCGGTTGGCGATGCCGAGCGACGACGCCAGCGCATGCAAGCGGTCGGCCTCGTCGCCCTTCGGCGCGCCGTGGATCTCGACCCGCGGGAGCGTCGCGTCGGCTTGCAGCGCACGCAACACGAGCTCGAGGTTCTTGCGCTTCTCGACGTGACCGATGCACACGATCGGCGCGCCGTCGCTCGTCGCGCGCGGCAGGGGAGTGAAGTGGTCGACGCCGTTCCCGATGACGTGCACCTTCGCGGCGGCTTCGGGAAAACGCGCCGCCATCTCCGTCGCGACCGTGCGGCTGACGTTGAACACCTTGTGCGCGCGCGACACGGCGTCGGAGATGACACGGCGTGCGACGAGCTTGCGGCCGACGCGGTCTTCCGCGTCCGACAGCGCGCGCAGGTCGTGGATCGTGATCGTGAACGGCACGTCGAGGCGCCGCGGTGCCGGCAAGTGCGCGGTGTGGACGAGGTCGAAGGACGTTCCGCTCTCCGTGGCCGCGCGCAAGGCCCAGCGCAACGCGTTCGACTCCGCCATCGCGCGCGCGACGACCGGATGCGCGGGCACGTCGGACTCGATGCGCAGGATCGGCGCCGGCAGATCGAACGCGAGCTTCTGACGGCCTTCGAGCACGGTCAGCGAACCGCCGTTCTCCGACAGCAATCGTCCGAGGCGCGGCAGCAGCTCGCGGTTGTGGCGCACGACGCCGCCCATCGGCTGGCCGAGCACGACGCCCGAGACGAGCAGGTGCGGCGCGCGGGTCATGCTATCGACCTCCAGATGCGCTCGACCTGATCGGCGCAGCGATCCCACGTGAAGTGCGCGGCGTGCTCGATCCCGGCTGCGGCAAAGCGCGTGCGTTGAGCGTGTGCTCGATCGAGAGCGGCGACCACTTCGTACTCGTCGTCCGGATCCACGTGCAGAGCTGCGCTGCCGGCGGTTTCGGCCTGCGTGGAACCGATGCTCACGATGACGGGGGTGCCGCAAGCCTGCGCTTCGACGACGGGCAGAGCGAAACCCTCCGAGGTCGAGAGCACGGCGACGGCGATCGCGCGGCGCGTCAGCGCGGCCAGCGTCACGTCGTCGACTTCGCCGACCATGTGCACTCGAATTTCACGGAACCGCGCGACGGTCGCGAGCATGTACGCGGTGAGCGGGCCCGTGACGACGACGTCGAGGTCGGTGCGCGCGTGCTGCACTCCGCGCAGGATCGCGGCGAGGTTCTTCTTCGCGCGCACGGCGCCCGGCGCGAGCACGAACGCGCGCTCACCCAGGCCGAGGCGCGCGAGCAGCACGTCGTCGTCGGCTCCGGGTTGCGACGTGAACACGGCGTCGACGCCCCAGGCACAGTCGTGAACCTTGTGCGCAGCCAGCGGCGATGTCGCGCGCACGCTCGTCGCGGTCGCGAGGCTCGGACACAACGTCGCGTGCGCGCGCAAGGGACCGACGCTGGCCCACAAGCGATGCCGCGCGTCCGCGTTCTCCGTCTCGTCGCGCACCCACGGCGTCTCGTGAATGGTCTGCACGCGCAGTCCGCCCGGCAGGAGCGGGAACGCGGACACGGGCGAGTGGATGCCGCGCAGGCCTTGCTTGCGCACCTCGCTCGCGAGATCGCGCTGTCTCCAAGGCCCGATTCGAGCTCTGGGCGGCGGCCCGAGTCGCACGACTGCGACGTTTCCCCGGCGCTCGAGCGCTTCGACCAGCCCGCGCGTCGCGCGCACGACCCCGGGCGGGTGCGGTCGGAGCAGTGGCGAGACGTCGAAGCCGATCCTCATCGTCGGGTGACTATACTCATCCGCGCTTTGGTGCAGGCGCAGCGAACGCTCCGTGTCGGGATCCTGATCGATCGCTGGCAGCCTTCGCGCGGCGGAGCCGAGCGCGCGCTTTCGCAGTTGGCGCAGCACCTGGAGCAACGTGGCCACGAAGTGCACGCGTTCTCCGAGCGCGGCCCGCACCGCGACGAGAGCGCACCGGGACGCTTGCACCTGGTGCGCGCGGGACGTCTGGCGTTGACGCGCGGCGCGCGCGAGCGTGCGCTCGACGACGCGGCGCGCGCGGCGGCGGAAGCAGCGCGCTGCAACGTGACGATCGGCGTGCGTCACGTGCGCTGTGTCGATTTGTACTGGCCCCACGGCGGCAGCCACGCGCGCTCCGTCGCGGCTTGGCGTGCAGCGCGTGCTTGGCGCGCTGATGTGGTTGCGGCCGGTGTCGGTTCGACGGGTGACGCAGTGCTCGACGTCGCTCCGCGTCTCTACGGCCGTCACCGTGCGTTCGTGCAGTTCGAGCGCGACCTCCTCGACGGCGGCGGAGCGCGTTCCGTCGCGTGCGTCTCGGAGTTGGTCGCGCGCGAGCTGGGCGACGACTTTCCGAAGTCGCGCGCACGCTTGACCGTCGTGCGCAACGGCATCGACCTCGAGCGCTTCCACCCGCGCTCTCGACTCACTTCGGGAGCACGCCTGTGCCGGACGTTGGGCCTCGAGATGGGGATTCCGCTGATCGCCTTCGTCGCGCGGCAACCGGTGTTGAAGGGGTTGCCCGTGCTCTTCGCAGCGCTCGCGCGATCATCCGCCGAGCCGTGGAACCTGGTCGTCGCTGGGGTCGACGATGCGGCTGGATGGTTGCGCCGTGCCGACTCCGCCGGCCTCGACGTGCGCCGCGTGCGCGTCGTACGCGAAATCGATGCGTCGGCGTTGCTTTCAGCAGCGGACCTGTGCGTGCTGCCGACGTGGCGCGACACGAGCGGTCTGGTCGTGCTCGAAGCGCTCGCCTGCGGTACGCCGGTGATCACGACGACGCGCGCGGGAGAGTGCGAGGTCGTGTCGGCCGACGTCGGCAGCGTGCTGCAGCCCGGTGACACGAGCGCGCTGACGGCGGCCGTGTCGCACTGGCTCGCTCGCGTGCGCGCGCAGGACGTCGATCGCGAAGTGGTACGAGCACGCGTTGCGGACCGCGGGCTCGCGCCCTGGCTCGATCGGATCGAAGCGTTGCTGCTCGACCTCGCACGATGACACCGTCGGGATCCTCTCGATCTCGCGCGACGACGCAACCGGCATCCTCCGCAGGCACGGTGGAAAACCGTTTGCCATGGATCGCGGCGGCCGTCGTGCTCGGACTTCTCGCGGTCCAACTCGGCGCGCTCGGCCGCGTCCCGTTCATCTCCGAAGACTGGACGCAGATGGCGGAGATGCGCGCTGTGCCGACGTTCTTCGGCGCGCTGGATCCGAGCCTCGAGCCGCTGCGCCCGTTCCAGCACGCGTTCTTTTGGGTGATCGCGCACTGTGGAGGCCATCCGAGCGAGACGACGATGCCGTTCGTCGCGCACGCGTTCGCGTTCCTCTTGCAGGCGGGCTCGTGCGCGTGCGTCTGGTTCCTCGCGCGCGAGGCCGGAGCTCGACGCCTCGGCGCGCTGGCGGCGTGCGTGCTTTTTGCCGTGTTCCCCAACGTCAAGACGCTGGCGTGGAGCGCTGCGATCGGAACGCCGGGGCGCACGTTCATCGAGCTCGCCGCGCTCCTTTTGTTGGCACGTCACGCGCGAAGTGCTCGTCCGCGTGACGCGATCCTCGGACTGCTCGCGTTCGCGCTCTCGCTGGGGTTCCACGAGAGCGCGATGCTGCTGCCGGCGATCCTCGTGCTGTGGATCGTGTTCGTGCAGGGCGCAACGTGGCGCGAGGGCCTGTCGAAGCTGTGGCGAGCGGCACGCGACCCATGGTTGCTGGCCTTCGCTCTCGCTGCGTTCGTGTACGCAGTGCAGCTCGTCCTGCGCCCGCAACGCCACCACGGCCTCAAGTCGTTCGCGTCGCTGCCGGCCAACATCGTCAAGGGCGAGACCGCTCTCGCACCAGAGTGGATCAGGACCCTCGTCGTCGACGGGTTCCGCGCAGGGACCTCGCACGCGCTCGCGTTCGCAACGGCGGGGGTACTCTTCGTTGCGATTGCAGTGCTCGTCGTCGTGCTCGCGCGTCGATCGCAGGTCGCGCGCTTCGTGCTGTGCGCGAGTGCGATCGACCTCGGCCTCGCAGTCATCGGCGCAGGTTTCGTGCAGCGGTACGCCTACTGGTCTTCGGCTCTCGTCGCGATCGGGTTGGGTGTGTGGATCGGTCGCGATGTCGGACTGGGCAGGCCGAGCCAGGCACGGGTCGCCGCGAATACCGGCTACCGGCGCCAAGCACGAGCTGCCGTCGTCATCGTGCTCGGTGCTTGGTGGGTGTTCGACACGGCGATCGACGTGCGTGACATCGATCGCATCGGACCGACCGTCACACACCTCGTGCAGGTCGTGCACGACGTTCGCGAACGTGGCGGACCGAGCGCTTCGATCGTCATCGTCGATCCGCCCGACATGACGGGCACCGAGCGCGACGTGCCGCTCTTCAACTGGGGTCTCGACTACTTGCTCGAGGGCCACGGCCTCGCCGGACCCTGGCGGTTGTGGCGCACGAGACCGTACGCAACCGGCACCAACGTCGAGCTCGTCGATCCGGCGCGCGTCGAGTCCGCGCGTGCTGAGGGCACCCTCATCATCGAGGCCGCGCATGTGGACGAACGCTGATCGGCGACGGTTCGACGCGCACGTCTGGCATGAACCGCGCAGTTGCGGTACGAAGTGCGCCATGAAGACGCTGATCCACGCGCTCGCACTGCCGGCGCTGCTCCTTTTCATCGCGCCGTCCTGCTTTATTTCGCGCAGCACGGCCAACGAGCCGTTGCAGGCACAACGCATGAACACGCTGACCCCCGGCACGAGCACGGCGACGGACGTGGCCAACACCCTCGGCGCACCGAATGAAGTCGTGCAGCTCGGCAAGCGCATGGCCTGGCGATACGACTTCACGAACGCGAAGCAGGCCGGCTTTTCGATCATCATCCTGACGTTCGTCAACAGCGATGCGCGCGCCGACCGTGCCTGGTTCTTCTTCGACGAAAGCAGCGTGTTGCAGTACGCCGGGCGCACGCTGCAAGCCGACCATGCCACTTACGCGATGCCTTGGCAGAACGTGCACGAGCGAGACTGATTCCTTGCGCGCCCTCATCCTGTTGGGCCTCGTGCTGTGCACGGGCTGCGCGTCGTTCACCTACGAGCGCGACATGACGTTCGAGCCGGTGAGTGATGCCGCCGTCGAACCGCTGCGCGTAGGGGAAAGCGACATCGGCGACACACTCCGGACGCTCGGCGCGCCGCTGTACGTGTGGGAAGGCGTGAAGGACTCAATCGTGCTCGCCTACGGATGGAAGTACGACCGCGGCTGGGGTGTCAAGGTCAGCCGCGCGATCGCGTCGTTTCGCTACGACGACCAGATCGACCGGCTCGAGGGTTGGATTTTGGTGTTCGATTCCGACAACAAGCTCCAGATCGTGCGCAAGGGCTTGCTGCGCGACCTCGCGAACGAGGCGCGCCAGCCGCCCGCGTACGTGGAGTGAGCGCGTGACGGCGGCGACGTTGCATCCCACGACGTGTCCGCTCGATTGTCCGGATGCGTGCGGCGTGCTCGTCGAGCGCGATGCAGACGGCCGGTTCGTGCGCCTGCGCGGAAACCCGGCGCACACGTGGTCGGACGGGCAATTGTGCGGCAAGACGATGTTGTACGGGGAGCTCGTGAACGATCCAGCGCGGTTGAAGACGCCGCTCGTGCGCGCAGGCCGTGATCTCGTGGCGACGACGTGGGAGCGCGCGCTCGAAGTGATCGCCGAGCGCATGGCGCCGATCGAAGGTCCCGATGTGCTCGCGCTGTGGTACGGCGGCTCGATGGGCCTCGTGCAGCGCAAGTTTCCGCTGCGCGTGATGCACGCGCTCGGTGCGACGCTGCACGACGGCGGGATCTGCGATGCGGCGGCGACCGCGGGCTTCGAGTGCGTGCTCGGGCGTTGTCTCGGTCCCGACATGGAGCGCGTCGAGGAGTCGGACCTCGTGATCCTGTGGGGGACCGATGTGACGCGCACGGTGCAGCACCTGCAGCCGAGGTTGAGGCGCATGCAAGCGCGCGGCGTTCCGGTGGTCGCGATCGACGTCTGGCGCACCGACACGCTTGACCATGTGGAGAAGCATGGCGGGCGCGGCATCGTCGTGCATCCGGGCACGGATGCGCAGCTCGCGCTGTGCCTCGCGCGCATCGCGTTCGAGCTGGAGTTCGCCGACCCAGCGTTCCTGCAGCGCGAGTGCTTGGGTGCCGCGGAGTTCGAAGCGCACGTGCGCGCGCATCACGATGTGGGCGAGACGAGCACGATCACCGGCGTCAGCGTGCCCGACATCCTCATGCTCGCGCGGATGCTGCGCGAGTCGAAGCTGCCGTTCGTCAAGACCGGCATCGGCTGGACGCGTCGGCGCAACGGCGCGATGAGCATGCGCGCAGTGTGCTCGCTGTTCGCCGTGATGGGTCACGGCGACCGCGTGCACTTCGAGAGCTTTGCGCACTTCGGTTTGGCAGAAGACGTGATCGTGCGTGCCGACCTGCGTCCCGCGCACCGACCCGACGTGCCGGTGAAGCACGTGTCGCTCGGCGCCGAGCTCGAGAAGGGCCGTTTCAAAGCCGCTTTCGTGTGGTGTCACGATCCGGCGGTGACGCTGCCGGACAGCGTGCGCTTCAAGCGCGGGTTCGGGCGCGACGACCTGTTCACGGTCGTGCACGACCACTTCCTGACCGAGACGGCCGAGCTCGCCGACGTAGTCCTGCCCGCGACGATGTTCGTCGAGCACGATGACGTGTATCGCTCGTATGGACACCGCTCGATGCAGTTCGGACGCAAGGCCGTCGACGCGCTGAGCGGTCCGCGCTCCAACGTGGCGACGTTTGCGGCGATCGCTAAGCGCCTCGGTCTGCCGCGCGAGACGTGGGACGTGACGGATGCGGGCTTGTGCGACACGTTGATCGAGGCATCGCGTGCGAGGCTGAGTGACGACGAGCTCGCTCGGGTGCGTGCAGGCGAGCCGGTGAAAGTGCACGACCGCGAGTACGAAGTGTGGGGTACGCCGAGCGGCAAGATCGAGCTCGTCAGCGCCTCTGCTGCATCCCGGGGACAACCCGCGATGGCGACGTACGTGCCTGACGATTGCGCCGGAGACCAAGGCGAGTTCTGGCTGGTGGGCGCACCCTCGGTGCACACGCACAACAGCACGTTCGCCCACAGCGCGCGTCACCAGAAGAAGAACGGTCCGCCACGCCTGTACGTCAACCCGCAAGACGCGCGCGAGCGCGGACAGCACGACGGCAAGCTCGTGCGCGTGACGAACGAGCGAGCGACGCTCACGCTTCCGGTCGCGATCGATGCCGCCATGCCGCGCGGCATGGTGCGCATCGACGGCCTGCCGCGCGCCGCCGACATCCCCGAACGCCGCGGAGTCAACGCGCTCACGAGCGGCGCGCTGTCCGACCTCGGCGACGGCAACGTCATGTACAGCGCACGCGTCGACTTGATCGGCGCGGAACTCGGCAACCATGCTCCGGCCGCAGTTACCCAGGCCGGCGCGAAACAAGCCTGAGCCGGAGAAGGATCGCTGGGCTCAGGGGGGCGAGGAAGAGTTCATGCCGCGAAGTCGCGTCGGTCACTCCTGCGCGAGGCGGCGGTGCAGAACGTCGCGCTTCGACGCCGCCTCTCCGGGCTCCTGAGTCACGCGTCGCGCGATCGCGGCGCTGGCCACGTACAGGATCAGCCCTGACGTCGCGACCACGAGCCAGGACAGGATCGCGTAAGCGCCCAGGCCGGAGATCGACGAGTGGAAGTCGATGCCCGCGCCGTGCACCGACGATTGGAAGTCCATGTTCGACTCCCGCATCAGGCTGCTTATGCTCCAGAGGCCGATCAATCCCATGCTCATTCCGATCCAACCGACGAGGATCGTCACGATCGCGACGATCCGCAAAATGCATCGAACAGTTGCCGTGCTCATCGAAGTCTCTCCCGCGCGCAAGCGCCGTCTGTGCACTCCGTATGCCGTATTCGATCGAGCCGGCATCCGATCCGTGATGCGCATGACATCGCGAACTTGGCATCACTCTAGCCAATCATCCGATCGCACGCTGATCCGGCGCAGGATCCAGGCAGCACCTCAGACTAGATCGCGAACCGCTCTCGGCTGGGGGCGCTTGCGGACTGCGTCGGGGTTCGAGCGAAACACCGCGGATTCAAGTTTGTGCACTCGAATGGGGATGGCTGGAGTCGGCGAGAGACAAGGAGGGCTCGGAGGTGCGTCTCGCTGAAGCTGCGTGCTCGAGCGTGGTTGGCGGGTCTGTACGATTCAGAGGATGAGCGTACCCACCCCACAACGGCCGGCGCAGGAATCGTTCCTCACGACGCGCTGGAGCCTCGTGCTGTCGGCGGGGCGGGGCGAATCGCGCGAGGCGCTCGAGAGCTTGTGCACGAGCTACTGGTATCCGCTCTACGCGTTCGCGCGCCGCAAGGGTGAGCCGCACGAGCGCGCGGCAGACCTCGTTCAGGGTTTCTTCGTCGTGCTGCTCGAGCGACGTGATCTCGACGGCCTTGCTCCGGAGCGCGGACGGTTCCGCTCGTTCTTGTTGGTTGCGCTGTCGCACCACATGTCGAACGAGCGCGATCGCGAGCGCGCGCAGAAGCGGGGCGGCGACGTCGTCAAGCTCAGTCTGGCCGACGCGGACACGCGCTACGGGCTCGAACCGTCACACGACGCTTCGCCTGAAGCCCTGTTCGAGCGTCAGTGGGCGTTGCAAGTGCTCGAGCGCACGTTCGAACGCCTGGCGGGAGAGCACGATGCGCCCGAGAAGCGCGCCTTGTTCGACGCGCTGAAGTCCGAACTGCAAGGTGCCTCGGAGTTGACGTACGCGGACATCGCGGCGCGCCTTGGCACGACCGAAGGGGCCGTGAATTCGGCTGCACACCGCTTGCGCAAACGTTGGCGCGAACTGCTGCGGGCGGAGGTGGCGGGGACCCTTTCCGACCCTGACGACGTCGACGACGAGCTCCGCGGCCTGTTCGCGGCGTTGTCGCGGTGACGATTTCTGCCGGAAAGCCTGTGACTTGCGCGCGCCGGCGCTTCTCTCGACCGTGGAGGACCCCATGAGCGAGACCAAGGCCTGCCCGCGTTGCGGAACTACGATCGGCGCCGAACAAGGCCCCGGTGGATTGTGCGGGGCATGCCTGATGAAAATGGGCTTCGATTCGCGATCGGGCGTCGCGAGCGTCGTGTTCACCGAGTCCGACGCGGCACCGAGGGCTCCTGCGCCCGCGATCAAGGACCTCGCGGCGCACTTCCCCGAGCTCGAGATCCGCGAGCTCGTCGCGCAGGGTGGGATGGGTTGCGTCTACCGCGCACGACAGAAGTCGTTGGAGCGCGACGTCGCGTTGAAGATCCTCACGGTGGGGACGGAGGACCCTAGCTTTGCCGGACGCTTCGAGCGCGAAGCACACACGCTCGCCGGCCTGTCGCACCCGGGCATCGTGTCGGTCTTCGAGTTCGGCCAGCGCGGACCGTGGTCGTTCCTCGTCATGGAGTTCGTCGAGGGCGCGTCGCTGCGCCAGATGATGCGCGCAAAAACGATCGGAGCGCGCGAGTCGTTGTCGATCGTGACGCAGATGTGCGACGCGCTGCAGTTCGCGCACGACAAGGGCGTCGTGCACCGCGACATCAAGCCCGAGAACGTGCTCGTCACGCGCGACGGCCGCGTGAAAGTGCTCGATTTCGGCCTCGCGAAAGTCGTGCGCGGTCCGCAGACGACCAACCTGACGCAAGCGCATCAAGTGATGGGCACGCCGCACTACATGGCGCCCGAGCAGTGGGAGAAGCCTGCGAGCGTCGACCATCGCGCCGACATCTACGCGCTCGGCGTCGTGTTCTACGAGCTGCTCACCGGCGAGCTGCCGCTCGGACGTTTCCAACCGCCGTCGCAACGCGTTGCGGTCGACGTGCGCTTGGACGACGTGGTGTTGCGCTCTCTCGAGAAAGAGCCCAGCCGTCGCTACCAGCAAGCGAGCGAAGTGAAAGAGAGGGTCGATCGCATCGCAACGACGCCTGCCGGGTCCGGCAATCGTCGTCACGTCGATCGGCGACCTCGGAGCCACGTGCTCGCGTGGTCGCTCGTCGGCGTGGGATGCTTCGTGCTGCTCCTCGTCACCGCGACGGCTTCGTTCCTCGTCTACGGCGGCCGTGCGGTGCCGCACATGATCGCGAGCGAGGCACACCCCGATGGCGCCACGACCACCCAGCACGTTGAGATGAACTCACCGCTTGCCTTCGTCGAGACCGGCTTCGTCGATCTGCGCATGTCGCCCGAGCTGGGACAGCACTTCGGTCTGCAGCCGACGACGCTCGACGCGCTCAACGGCGACCTCGAGAAGGTCTGGCAGCGATACCTCCTGCTCGAAGCGGAGCTCGTCAAGTGCGTTTGGCGGGAAGATGGATGGCTCGAACTCCGAGTTACTGCGGCAGAGGATCAACATCGTGAACTCGCAGACGAAGCCGACCAACTCCTGTTCCGGGAGGGGCTCGGCGAGGACAAGGACTTCAGCCGCTACGAATCGGAGATCCACCGCAAGGCGCAACAGACATTGCGATTCGGCGCGAAAGCAGAGCACCTCGCCATCCTCATCGACAAGGGCAAGTCTGAGAGCCGCGGTCTCGATCCCGATGACGTGAGCACGTGGAACGCCTGGCCTGCGGACAAGGCCTACGTGAGGCTTTGGCAGCGAATGTTGCCGACGCGCCCACCGCAGCCGAAGTGATCTCGACGAACGTTGGCTCGCCCGTGTACCGTGCGCGGCCATGGACTCGGGACTCGCTGACAAAGTCGTGTTCATCACCGGCGCTTCCGGCGGCATCGGACGTGCGCTCGCGGAAGAGTTCGCGGACGAACGTGCGCGACTGGCGCTGACAGGCAACGAGGCATTCGCGGAGCTCGACACGTGGGTCAAGTCGCAGGGCGCAGGTCCGCGCATGCTGGCCTTGAAGTGCGACACGACGGTGCCCGAACAAGTCGACGCGGCGATGGACAAGGCGCGCACGCACTTCGGCCGCGTCGACGCGTGCATCGCCAACGCGGGCAAGTGGACGCCGGATTTCGCGCTCGCTCACCGCGCTTCGCCCGAGCGCATCCGTCGCAACATCGAAGTGAACCTGCTGGGCTCGATGTGGACTGCGCGTGCCTTCATGAATGCGCTCGAACGCTCTGGTGCGCGCGGTGACGGTGCGGGCGCGTCGCTGGTGTTCATCGGCTCGACCGCCGGACGCTTCGGCGAAAAGGGGCATGCCGAGTATTCCGCGGGAAAAGCAGGGCTCTACGGCCTCGTGCACACGCTCAAGAACGAGATCGTCGACCTCGACCCGTTCGCGCGCGTCAACATGATCGAGCCGGGATGGACCGTGACGCACATGGCGCGAGCAGCGCTGCAACAACCCGGCGTGATCGCGAAGGTCGTGCGCACGATGCCGCTGCGGCAGCTCGGACGCGCCAAGGACATCGCGCGCGCGGCGCTGTGGTTGTGCTCGCCCGAGCTCGCGCGCCACGTCAGCGGCCAAGTCATCACCATCGCGGGCGGCATGGAAGGCCGCACTCTGTGGGAACCGACCGACATCGACGAGGCAGCGATTCGCACGCGCGCGGGATCGTGATGCTCGCAGAGCGCGGAGCGGCTTCGTGAGCGCATTCCTGCGCTCGCCCCGAGCGTGGATCCCGCTCCTGCTCGTCGCCGTCGTCGCGCTCGCGTTCCATCCGGTCGTCTTCGGTCGCTACACGATTTCGTACAGCATTCCGGCCATTGCGCCGGGCGAGACGTACCACGGATCGTCGCTGCCGTTGCACGATCCGTCAGCGGGCGCAAACCAGGACGAAGGTTGGCTGCACCTCATCCGTGACAGCCTGATTCACGGAAACCTGCCCATCGTGAACATGTCGAACGGCCTGGGCGCGCCTCTCGTCGAGTCGCTGCAGCCCGGCGCGTTCTACGTCCTCAACCCGCTCTTGCTGCTGCTCGATCCGTCGACGCCGCGCTTCTTCGACGCGTTCTCGCTGCTGCACGTCGTCTTGTTCGTGTGCGGGCTCTACGCGTTGTTGCGGTTGTACGCGAGCCGCATGTCGAGCCTCGCCGTCGCGATCCTCGTGGGGCTGTCGGGGATCTCGGTCGAGCACGTGAACATGGTGCACTTCCGCTGCCATGCCTGGTTCCCGCTCGTGTTGCTCGGAGCGGTGCGCATCGCGCGCGGAGATCGACGTGTGTGGCCGTTCTTCCTGTTCGTCCTCGCGCACGTGGCGCAGATCACGGCGGGAGCACTGCAGGAAGCGTTCGTGTGCTCGCTCGCAGTGGGAGCGGTTTTCCTCGTCGAATGGTGGTGGGCGGCGGACACGACCGTCTCGCGCGGGCGGCGGTTGGCGCGCATGGGGCTCGCGGTCGTCGCATCGACCGCGATCGCGGCGGTGTCGTTCCTGCCGTACTTGTGCACGCGTGCGAGCGGCGACGTGCTCACCGCTTCGTATCCAGAGCGCAGCATCGAGCACGCGTCGGCGGCCGAGCTGTCGGACTTCGTGCTGCCGAACGCGGTCGGTTTCTATCCGCACATGTTCACGCAAGGTGGAATGCCGGAGCACTGGATCCCCGACTTCAGCACGCTCGGCGTGTTCCTCGTGCTCGCGGGCGTCGCAGCGCTCGTCTTCGTCGGGCGCTCGAAGAGTGCTGGATGGCGCGCGCGATACGTCGCCTTGGCGGCGTTGGTCGCAGTGGGCATGGCCAAGATCGCGGGGCTGCCACTCTTCGACTTCCTCGAGCACATCCCTTTCGTGAGCGAAGTGCTCTTCCTGAAGTACCACAACTGGATGTTCACGATCGCTGCCGTGCTCGGTGCAGCGGGGCTCGACGCGCTGGTCGAGATGGAATCGAAGCGCAGGCGCTGGATCGTGTCGGGCGCCGTGACCGTCACCGTGCTGCTCGTGGTGTGGCTCGTATCCGAGGCGTGGGAGCGCCCGCTCGACGAGTTGCTGGCGCGCGTGCCCGCCTCCACCGTGCACGATGCGTGGTGGTCGTACGACACGTCGATCGTCGCGCTCCTTGCCGGCGTGATGCTCGTTTGGTTCCGACCGCGTGCCGTGCTCGCGTGCATGGTCGCGATCGCTATCGCGCATGCGACGCTCGTCCTGCCCAAGGGCTGGTCGCCGCGCGCGGAGAAGTACGCGGAGTCGGTCGAGCGCACGGAGAGCAATGACCCCGAGTTGGCCGAGCCCGGTCAGCTCGGCCTGCGTCCGCGCCTCTTGTCGCGGCTCGAACCCAACCAAAACCTCATCGTCGGATTCGAGCAGATCGGCGTGTTCGATCCGGTCTGCAACACGCGTCTCGTCGAGCTCTTGCGCGCGCACTTCCACCTCAACCACCCGCTCTTCGACATCCAGCCGTTCACGAGCGCGCAGGCGTCCATCGACGCGGATCAGCTCGAACTGCTGCGTTTCCTGGGGGTTTCGCGTATCTACGGACACGACATCGATCCGACGCTGCGTCTCCCGCGGACGAAAGGCGGGGGCGCGCTCGTTGGACGCGCCCTGCCTCGTGTGTGGTTGCTCTCGAAGGGCGACGCGGATGCGATCGATGCGCGCTTCGGCGTCGACGCCATGCGCGACGTGGTGAGATCGACGGACGATGCACTGCGTGCGAACGCCGCGACGTTGGACGTGCACGCGACGGCGCACGGGTACGACGTGCGCGTCTCGCGCGATTTCGAGGGCGAGCTCGTCGTGCAGCAGGCGTACGCGCAGGCGTGGGTGCTCGACAACGAGAGCGGTCAGCCGTTCTGCCACATCTTCCCACGCTGGAGCGTGCGCTTGCGCGCGGGACAGACGTACCACGTGCGCTACGTTCCGCTCGGGTTCCGGACCGGCGCCATCGTCTCGTCGCTCGGTCTGGTGCTCCTGGCGCTGAGCGTACTGTTCGTGTTGCGACGCTTGTGAGTCAGCGCGTCGCAGCGGCCGTGCGGTAGACGTCGTGCACGGCGCGCGCGCAGGCTTTCCACGTCAGCGTCCGTGCGCGCGAGAGCCCACGCTGCTGCAAGTCCGCTGCGAGCTCGCGGTCGGTCAGCAGACGCCGCGCCGCTTCGTAGATCGCGTCTTCGTCCGTCGCTTCGACGAGCAACGCCGCGTCGCCGAGCACTTCCGGCATCGACGAATTGCGCCCGGCCACGACCGGCGTGCCGCACGCGAGCGCTTCGAGCGGCGGCAGGCCGAAGCCCTCGTCGAGGCTGGCGAAGAGGAACACGCTCGCCGACTTGTAGAGCCGCAGTAGCTCGTTGTCGGCGACGTGACGCAAGCGTTCGACGCGCGAGCGCACGGGCGAAACCATGAGCGCGGCATCGAACTCCTCGACGCCGTGTCCGTCCGGCCCGGCGACGATCCAGCGCTCCACGTGGCACGAGGCGACGAGCCGCTCGAACACGCGCAGCATGCGCACGTGGTTCTTGCGCCGGTCGACGCGCGACACGGTGAGCATCAGGGGTTCGCGCTCGACGTTCACAGAGTTCGCGCCGCGCAGCACGTGGTCGCAACCGAGCCAGGCGACGTGCACGCGCGCGGGATCCGCACCGAATGCGGACACGACCTCGCCGGCGACGAAGCGGGACGGAACGATCAACTGCGCGCAACGGGCGACCATCTCGCGCGCCGCCTGCGTCATCGTCACCGCCGCTGCCTCGGACACGAAGCCGCCGCCGCGCGTGTAGATGCAGTCGAAGATCGTCCCGACCTCGATCGCCTGCCGCACCGGCAAGATGTGCGGTTGCGCGTGATGGAAAACGTCGCATCCGCCGGAGAGATCGTCGACGCCCTTGCCGAGCGTGCGGCACAGGTCGGGGATCCAGCGCGAGGGAAAGCGAAAGCGCGCGAGCCGCGCTTCTGCGTCTCCACCCGGCAGCTCCAGGCCGAGCTCGTCGCGGGTGAACTTCACCGGCGCGAGCGTCCAGCCGAACAACCCGAGCTCGGGTCCGTGACCGATCTCGATCAGCGCGCGCACGAGCTCGCGCGTCGTGCGCCCGATGCCTTCGCGGTTGATCAGCGCGGACCTGTAGTCGATGCCGACCTTCACGGATTGAACCTCTCGAGCATGCTCTTGTACGTGTTCATGCGCGTGCGACCAACGACGACAGCCACACTGCCAACGCGAACCCGACCGGTCCGCCGAGCCAGCCCCACGCGCGCGATCCACCCATGACGCTGATGCCGGCTCGGCCGAGAGCGAACGCCGCGCCGACGGCGACGAAGGCTTCGGTAGCGAGCGTCGCGGCTGCGGCTCCATCGATGCCGTGCGTCGGCACGAGCACGAGGTTCGCGAGGACGTTGACGCCCAGTGCGCTCGCCGCAATCACGAGCACCGACCGCATCATTCCGGCCGCGACCAATGCCGTCATCAAGGCCGCGCCCGCGTGGATCGCGGCGGTCGCGCCGAGCAACCAGCGAAAGCTACCCGAGGCCGTGTCGAAGTGCGGGCCGAACAGGCGCAGGATCTGCGCGCTCCACGGCACGAGCAGCCCGGTGCCGAACCCGGCGATCGCGAACAGCGGTTGCCCGAGCTTCACCGTCGCCTGGCCGAGCCTGCCTTCGCGGTGCTCGCGCACGAGCCAGGGCATCGCAGCCTGTGTGAGGAACAACGCGCCCATGATCATGAACGACAAGCCCCGCACAGCGATGTTGTACGCGCCGAGCTCCGAAGCTCCACACCACGCGCGCACGAAAAGGTTGTCTACGTAGAAGTACGCCTGCTGGCACAAGCTCGCGATCCCGAGCGGGAGCGCCGCGAAGAACATCAACGCAATCGGTGCGTGCGTTGCCGCACGCTTGGGCAGGTGCGCGTGCGCGACCATGTAGAGCACGACGTTCGCAATCGCGCTGCCCGCGGCCGTCGCACAGAGCATGTGCGCCGGCTCGCGGTCGCCAAGAGCTACGAGCAACATCACGAACGCGACGACGAGCGTGCTCGCGACCGCGCGCATGATGACCGGCACGCCGAGCGCGATGCGCGTGCGGAACACCGTGTTCGACAGCTCGAACACGTGCGTCACGGGGTACAGGCTCGCGAGCAGAATCCAGCCCGAGCCCGGCTCGCGGAACACGACCGCTCCGCCGCCGACGAGCACGACGCCCAACGTTCCCATCGCGAAGCGGATGCGGCGCGTTGCCGCGAGGACCTCGGGCACGCTGTCCTCGTCGCGTGCGCTGCGCTGAACAGCGACCTGTCCCGTGCCGAAGTCGGCCAGGCTGTCGAGCAGCACGAACACCGCTAGATAGAACGTGTACCGACCGAACGCCGCTGCTTCGAGACGGTGCGCGAGCACCCACAGCACCGCCATCGTGCACAGCGAACCGTACACGCGACCGAGCACGAGCCAAGTCGTCCCGCGCCAGACACGGCGGGGGATGACCGAGGCGGAGGCTCGGTCGGTGGCGATGGGGGACGTGGTCAAGGGGGGGGCGTGCGCGAAACTTTTCGCAGGCTGTACGGTTTCCGGCGCCAGCGACGACGCAGGCACCCTTCTCTTGCGCGTGAGGAGCATGAAACGGGCGCGGGCTCGAACGCAGCGCGGCGATCGCTACCATGAACGAGGACGAGCGGCGCGCCAAGCGCCAACTGTCCACGGGCGCGAAACCGAGCCCAGAGCGAGACCGAGGAGCAAACGATGTACGCCCGCAAGCGATTCGACATCGGCTGGTCGGACCTCCTGGCCGGCCTGTTCGCCTGCGCGCTCACACGTGATGCGTCTCTGCGGGCGACCGAGGTCGAGAGCTGGTTCAGCCCCGAAGGCAATGCCTTCGCTTGCCTTTCGGTGCGCAGCGGGCTCGAGCTCTACCTCGAGACCCTGATCGCGAGCGGCGTCGTTCAGCGCGGCGACGAAGTCCTGATGTCGGCGTTGACGATCCCCGACATGTGGAAGGTCGTCGAGCACCACGGCTTGGTTCCCGTTCCCGTCGATATCGATGCGCACACGTTGGCGCCGCATCCGGGTGCCTGGCGCGCTGCTGTGACACCGCGCACGCGCCTCGCGCTGGTCGCGCACTTGTTCGGCACGCGCGCTTCGCTCGAACCGCTCGACGAACTGCGCCGTTCACGCCGAGCCGCGGGCGCGCCTGCGCTGATCGTGCTCGAGGACTGCGCGCAGTCGTTCACGGGCTCGGATTCGCGCGGCGACCCATTGGCCGACGTGTCGATGTTCAGCTTCGGGCCGATCAAGACGGCGACCGCGCTCGCGGGCGGGGTGTTCGTCGTGCGCGACCGCGGGATCCTCCAAACGATGCGCGCGAGCCAGGCACGCTGGCCAATGCAGTCGACATGGGGCTACGCCAAGCGCATGGTCAAGTACGCCGAGCTCAAGGCGATCACGCAGCCGGTCTTGTACACGCTCTTCGTGCGCGCTTGCACGCTGTTCGGAACGACCAACGACAAGCTGATCCAGTCGACCGTGCGCGGTTTCAAGGGCGGCGACTTCTTCGAAAAGATCCGTCACCGTCCGTCCGCAGCACTCCTGTCGTTGATGCACCGCCGCCTCGTGCGCGGCAGCGAGAGACGCGTCGCCGATCGCACCGCCCGAGCGCTGCGCCTCATCGAGCGCGCTGGACCTCTCGTCGAAATCCCCGGCGCGAGCGCGCCGCTGCACACGTTCTGGGTGTTCACGGTGCTTTCGAACCGGCCCGAGGCGCTCGTCGAGAGCTTGCGCGAGCACGGCTTCGACGCAACGCAGATCGCGACGATGGCGGCGTTGCCCGCACCGCCTGCGCGAGCGGAGCTCGAGCCGCGCGAAGCTCGCGCGTTGCTGGCGCGACTCGTCTACCTGCCGGTCTATCCCGAGCTGCCGACCCATCGCGTCGACGAGCTGGCGGCACTCGTGCAGATGCACCTTCGGGCATCGCACGAGCTGGAAGAAAACGAAGTGTCGGCGACCCAACTCGCCTGATCGCGCGTTTTGTTCCGGCCGTAACCGGAACGTTCTTCGTCACCTGAGCGGTTTTCCCCCTCAGCGCGACTGTGTCGCCGGAAGATCGGGCAAAGACCGCGCGCTTGGGGTCAATTCCAGGAGTTCGCACTGCCGATGACGCAGATGCACCGGTGATCCATCGTCGGGCGATTTCCGTTTCTCCGTCGAATCATGCCCACCTTCCTTCCCCTGAACCCGTCCGCGCGGCGCGGCTTCTCGCTCGTCGAGGTCGTCGTCGTGTTCGCGATCGTCCTGATCTCGATCTCGATGTTCGCGCGCACGCTGGCGTCATCGAAGAGCCTCGACCCGATCGCCACCGAGACCACGATCGCTGCAAGTGCGGGCCGCACGATGTTCGAGCGGATGAAGAACCATCCTTTCGAGCAGGTCTTCGCGCTCTACAACGACGTCCCGGGCGACGACCCCGGCGGCGCGGGTACGGCTCCAGGAGCGGAGTTCGACGTCGAAGGGCTCACGCCGCTCACACCCGGTGGTCACTGCGGGACGATCATCTTTCCCGAGAAGAACGGCGCGTTGCGCGAGGACGCAGAGGACCAGAAGCTCGGCATGCCGCGCGACCTGAACGCCGACGGCAACATCGACGGCCTCAACCACGGCGGCGACTGCGTCATCCTCCCGATCCGTATCCGCATCGAGTGGGTCATGCACGGTTCGAAGGACACACACCGCTGGTTCGAGATGTACACGATGTTCGGGAGGTACTGATCGTGCGCCTCGCCGTGGCCCGCGACAGGTCGGGCTTCACACTCCTGGAGATGTCGGTGGCGCTCGTGCTGCTCGTTCTGGTGCTCGGGAACGTGTACTCGCTCTTGCGCAGGAGCTCGAAGGCCCTCGGCGCGCAGAACTCGGCGTTCGACGTCGACACGCAGGCGCAGCGCGCGATGGACCACATCACGATGGCGATCGTCGGGGCTTCGGAATCGACCTTGACGAACAAGAGCGGCGGCTCGCCGTCCGTAGCACCCTTCTCCATGGACGCCATGCTCTACAAGGAGTCGCTCGGCGTGCAGGACGGCCAGATGGTCTCGAGCCCGCAGCAGCGCATCGAGTTCACGAACACCACCGGCGAAGTGACCTGGATCGAGAACCCAGGCACCGCCGAGGAGAAGCGCGTCGTCTGGTCCAAGAACATTCCTCCGTTCCTACAGGAGGAGATCGCCAACAGCATCGACGACAACCACAACGGCATCATCGACGAGACGGGACTGTCCTTCGTCAAGGACGGCAAGAGCATCACGGTCTACCTGACCGTGAAGCGCACGACCCCCGACGGGCACATCTACGAGAAGAAGCTCCAGGACACGGTCACCTGCAGGAACTAGACAGAATGAACTCCCGACTGCTCCTTCGAACGTCTCATCCATCACGGCGCGGCACCGCCATCATCCCGGCGCTGCTCGTCGTGCTGCTCACTGCGACGCTGAGCATGATCTACCTGCAGGTCAGCATGGCGAAGAACAAGGAGCAGCGCGGCTCCGTCGACGCCAAGCGCGCGTTCTACATGGCCGAGGCCGGGCTCGCGGAAGCGTTCAACGGCTTGTGCCTGGGCAAGAGCGGCGACGTCGGCACGGAAGACCTCCCCGCGGAGTTCGCGAACGGGCTCTTCTACGTGACGGCGAAGGACGAAGGCCAGGGGCGCATCACGCTGAAGAGCACGGGCTTGTGCGGTGCCGGACGCGCGACGCTCTCGATCGTCGTGGCCCGTCAACCGGACGAGGTCGCATCGCGCGGCTTCTTCGCCGACCAGGGCGTCACGGTCGAGCCCGGTGCGTTCATCGACAGCTACGATTCGCGCAACGGCGCGTACAAGACGCCGACGCTCGCCGAGATCCTGGGCGGCTCGAGCGGTGCGCAGGTGGGCTGCAACGGCGACGTCACCGTGCAAGGCTCGCTGCTGCGGAGCACGTACATCCTGGGCGACACGAAGCCCGGACAGAGCGGGACGCTCTTTCGCACGCTCGGTACGACGATCACGGGTTCGACGGCGCCCGCCGCGTCCAACGCGACGATGCCCCCGATCGTCGTCCCCATCTACGAAAGTCAAGGAGACCTGATCGCCAACAAGAAGGACATCGAGATCAAGCAAGGCGAGCAGGGTTACGGCAAGATCGACATCGGCTCGAAGGCCGACCTCAAGATCACAGGCCCGGCGATCATCACGGCCGACTCTCTGGTCGTCGCGGGCAGGATCGAGTTCGACGCGCGCAAGGGTCCGATCAAGCTGTACCTGCGCCAGGGACTTCTCCTGCTTCCGGGCTCGGATGTGCGCACGACGCAGACCGATCCGCTCAACCTGAGCATCTCGGTGCCGGCTGCAGGATCGTCTGATCTCGACGGTGACGGCGTCGTCGATGCGCCGGTCACGCTCGCAGGCACGGGCAAGCTCTACGGAACGGTCTACGCACCCAATGCGGCGGTGACGCTGCCGTCTTCGATGGAGATCTTCGGCGCGCTGTCTGCGCAAACGCTCGACATCCAGGGCGGGACGAAGCTGCACTACGACCGCGCTCTGTCGGAAAGCTCGAGCGACCTGACTGGGCCGCCGCGCTTCCTCGCCTGGCGCATTGTCGAGCTGCCGCAGGTGCCTCTCGTGTCGCTGCGCTTCGACGCGTTGAAGGAGCTGATCAAGCAAGGCAAGACACCCAAGAAGGCGCGTGATGCGCACTTCAAGATCGGCGAGCTGGAGCACGATGACTAGCACGTCGATCCCGAGCAGCGCCATCGAGCACGTAGCCCACTCGCGAGCGAGGCCGTCGTGAGCACACCGTCAAGCACATTGTTTCGTGCGTCGTGGAAGCGACGCGGAGCATCGGCGTTCTTGGTTCTGATGTCGCTCGCGCTGCCGGCGTCCGCGGGCGATCGCCCGACCGTCGAATCGATTCTGGCGCGTGCCGAGCAGCCCGATTCGCCCTCGCCGCAACTGCTCGCGCAGGACCTCATCGACCTCGGGACGACGGCGTTTCCCAAAGCGTTCGACGCGCTGGAGGTCGAAGCGAAAAGGTCCAACGGGCTCTCGAGCCGGCGCGCGCGCGTCGTCTATGCGGCGTGTTCGATCGCCGGTCCGTCACGCTGGCGGCCGCTCGTCGAGCGGCGTGCGATGCGCGGCGCCTCGTCGAGCGCGTTCGCGGCGGCCTGCGCGCTGTGCGGAGCGTGCGGAACGAGCAACGACCTCGAGCTCCTGTTGCACACGGCGACACTCGACGAAAACGGCGGCGCCGGCTCCGAGCTGGAGCGCGCGATCACGGCCATCCTCGTGCGCGATGTCGCGGGCTTCACGGTGCTCGACGGCCTGATCGGGACGGTTCCTGCCGACCTGCACGCGTCCGTGGCGACTGGGGTCGAGCTCACGAAGAAGAACGACGCGGCAGCACTGCTGTCGCGCTGGATCGGGACGCGCAGCAACATGCGCATCGTCGCGCTGCCGCACCTCGCGCGTCTCGCGCTCGCGCTCGACAAGCCGATCGCCGACGAAGTGCTGCAGCCCGTCCGCGCGCTGCTCGATCAGTCCGATGGCGAATGCCTGGCGGACGCGATCGTGTGCGCCGGTCGCTTGGGCGACTACGCCGCCGTTCCGCGGCTCACGCACTGGCTGCGCGACGGCGACGCGGGCCTGAAATCGGATGCGCTGTGGTCGCTGCGCCAGATCAGCGGCCTCGTGTTCGACGAGGATCCGGCGATGTGGCAGGCCTGGTTCGTGGGCGAGAGCACCTGGTGGGAGCGCAATTCGCGCACGGCGTTCGAAAACCTGCGCTCGGGGACGCGAGTCGAAAAGGTCGAGGCTCTGCGCGCTATCGCGAGCATGCACGCCTGGCGCGAGAAGCTCGGCGACCACGTCGCGGTGCTGCTCGACGATCCGGACCTCGAGCTCGCGGGATACGGCGCACGCTTGCTCGGACGACTGGGTTCGCGCACGAGCATCGGCCCGCTCGTCGATGCGCTCTCGAACGCGGGCTGCGCCGACGCTGCGCACGAGGCGCTCGAGGCGATCACGCACAAAAAGCTGCCGACCGAGCCGGGTGCGTGCCGTGACGCGCTCGGGATCGCTCCCTGATTCGTTCCGAATGTCGGGAATCGGGGCGTTCGCTCGTCCCTTGATCGCTCCGCCGGCCCACCGCGAAGAAGCTTCCGCTCAAGCCCTATCGGAACGGTGCCGATTCAAGCCATCCCACTGCTGCGATATCGCAAGTGGGCTCCCCCGGTGAACGCATGAGTGGTTACAAGCGAAGCAAGAAGCTGATCCAGCCGCGACTCCAGTTCAGGCTGATCTTCACCTTCCTCGGTGTCGCACTGCTGGCGTTGCTGCTGCAGTTCCTCCTGTTCGGCGCGACGATTTCGTTGCTCGCCCAGGATCTGCCTCAGGACGGACCGCTGCTGCAGGACCGCATCCCGCAGTACACCCTGATGGTCTTCGGGATCTCGCTGGGCGTGCTCCTGCCGATGACGGTGTGCATCGGCGTGATCGTGACCTTCCGCATCGCCGGACCTCTCTACCGTTTCGAGCAGCATCTCAAGGCGATCGCGCGCGGCGAAGACCCCGGCGTGTGCCGCATCCGCCGCGAAGACGAGCTGCAGGAGTTCTGCGTCACGTTCAATGCGGCGTTGGACAAGCTGCGCGAGCGGCGTCTCGGTGCTGACGCGCTGGAAACAGGTGCCGACGCAGGGAAAACAGCTGTGGATGCAGGGGAAACCGCCCCCGACCCGCCGCACGGCCGCGCGTCACTCGACGAGGCCGCCTGAGTCAGGCCGACGAGCCCGATGTCCCTGCGCTCGAAGGTCGTGATCCTGCTGTCGCTCGTGGTGCTGCTCTATGCAGCGATCGATCACCTGCTGCAGAGCACGTTCGTGTACGGCAGCTTCGTTGCGCTCGAGGAATCGGGCGCGCACAAGGACGTCCTGCGCATTCGTCACGCGATCGACAGCGAGATCAACAGCGTCTACCACGATGCGCAAGCCTGGGGTTCGTCGGACGAGGTCTGGCGTAACGCGAGCGGTGGCGACACCGTGGCCTTCCGGAAAATGCTCGCGCAGAGGATCGAGGACCGTCGCATCCACGTCCTCTACGTGTGTGACCTGCAAGGCGGAGTCGTCGTAGGTCTGGCGCGTGATCCCAACAAGCAGCCCATCACTGTGCGCGAGCTTCCGACGGAGAAGTTCGATCCAACGCATCCGTTGTTGCAGCAACCGGCAGCGGATCCGAAGAGCAAGGAGAAGAAGGAGGGCCTGTCGGGGATCTACATGACCGACAAGGGACCGCTTCTCGTCTCTACGCATCCGATCGGAGGCTCGACGCCCGAACGACCCCTGCGCGGCACGATCATCGTCGGTCGCTTCCTCGACAAGGACTTGTGCAAGGACCTCGCGAAGCAGACCGAGACTCCGTTCGAGCAGTGGCCGATCGACGCCACCAATGTCCCCGGCGTTCCGCCCGAGGTGATCGGTCAAGTCTCCTCGTCGCCCGACGAACCCGTTTACCAGGAGGTCGACGACCAGCACCTGTCGGCGTACATCGGATACCCAGACATCCGCGGGAATCCCGCGCTCCTGCTGCGCGCCAACCTCGATCGCGCCGCGACCGAGCAGGGGAGCTGGGCCGTGCGATACGCGCTCGTCTCGACCGTCGCGGCCGGTCTCCTGATGATACTCGTGCTCTTGAACATGATGCAGCGCACGGTGCTCAAGCCGCTCGCGCAGCTCACCGAGCACGCTGTCAACATCGGACGCAGCGACGATTTCACCCGCCGCATCGGAACGGGAGCGACGCGCTCGGACGAAGTCGGGATCCTGACGCGCGAGTTCGACAGCATGATCGAGAAGGGCGCGGAGTCGCGCGCGGCTCTCGTCGACACGGCGCGGGCGGCCGGCATGTCGGAGATCGCGACCGGCGTCTTGCACAACGTCGGCAACGTGCTCAACAGCGTGAACGTGTCGGCCACGCTCGTCGCGCAGAAGGCGCGCGGCGGTGCGCCGGAAGACTTCAAGAAGCTCGTCGATTTCCTGCGCCCGAGCGCGGACGACCTGGCGGGCTTCATCCAGCGCGATCCGCGCGGCAAACACCTGTATCCGCTGCTCGATTCGCTCGCGAACCAGCTCGTGAGCGAAATGTCGACGCTCCTGCAGGAGGTCACGTCGCTCACGAGCGGCATTGATCACATCAAGGAGCTCGTCCAGGCACAGCAAGGCTTCGCCGGTCGCGCTGGCGTACGCGAGGTGCTGTCGGTGGCACAGCTGATCGACTCCGCCGTCGCGATCACGGAGCGCGGCGTGCAAGGATCCTCCGACATCGAGATCGTGCGCGAGTTCGAAGCGCTCGACGCCTGTCCGGTGGACCGTCACCGGTTGATGGAGATCCTCGTCAACCTGATCCAGAACGCGCGTCAGTCGCTGCTCGAGTCGACGCAAGATCCGCGCCGGCTCACGGTCCGCTTGATGCGACATGGTGACGACGATCGCCTGCGCATCGAAGTCGTCGACACGGGCGTCGGCATCCCCGCCGAGAACCTCTCGCGCGTGTTCAACCACGGCTTCTCGACGAAGAAGGGTGGTCACGGATTCGGCCTGCACTCGTCGGCGAACGCTGCGACCGAGATGCACGGCAAGCTCACCGCCGCAAGCCCGGGTCCGGGTCGCGGCGCGACGTTCTTGCTCGAGCTCCCGCTGCAGATGGCGGCCAACGTGGGAGGGGCGACGTGATCCCCGACGCGAACCGCCGCATCTTGATGGTCGACGACAATGCGGCCATCCACGAGGACTTCAAGAAGATCCTCGGTGTCACAGCTGCACCTGCAGCGCAGCTCGCCGACGCGAAGGCCGCGTTCTTCGGCGCGCCTGTCGTCGAAGCGACCGGTCCGACGTTCGTGCTCGAGTCCGCGCACCAGGGTGAACAAGCGCTGGCGATGGTCGAGCGCGCTCTGAAGGAGAACCGTCCGTACGCGATGGCGTTCGTCGACGTGCGCATGCCGCCCGGTTGGGACGGCATCGAGACGATCTCGCGTCTGTGGCAGGTCGATCCGAACCTGCAAGCCGTGGTGTGCACGGCGTTCGCCGACTACTCGTGGGATCAGATGATCGCGAAGCTCGGTCGCACCGACCGCTTGCTCATCCTGAAAAAGCCCTTCGACCCCGTCGAAGTGCAGCAGCTGGCGAGCTCGCTGACCGAGAAGTGGAACTCGCAGACCCGCGAACGTGCGCGCTACGAAGAGGTGCGTGCGGCCGAGCAGGAAGCGCGCGTCTACGCTGCATCCCTCGTGACGACGAACCGCGCGCTCGAGATCGCGCGCGCCGGCGCCGTCGCCGCGATGCAGGCCAAGTCAGAGTTCCTGGCCAACATGAGCCACGAGATCCGCACGCCGATGATCGCGATCCTCGGCCACGCCGACCTCTTGTCCGACTCGGGGTTGCCGGAGGAAGCGCGCGCCGAGCACCTGGTCACGATCCGCGAGCAAGGGTCGCACCTGCTCACGATGATCTCCGACATCCTCGACATCGCGGCGATTGACACCGGTCGTCTGGTCGTCGAGAAGTCCGCATGCGCCGTGAACATCGTGCTCGAGGAGATGCGCGGGCGCTTCCTCGAGCGGGCGCAGGCAAAGGGCATCGTCATCTCGATCGCTTGCGACGGGTCCGTGCCTCCGCAAGTGCGCTGCGACGCTGCACGGCTGCGCCAATTGCTTGGTCACCTCGTCGGCAACGCGGTCAAGTTCACGGACAAGGGCAGCGTCAAGATTTCCGCCTCGTTCGAGAAGGCGTACGGCAGCGAGAGGGGACGGTTGCAGATCGTGATCGAGGACACCGGCATCGGCATCACGCAGGAAGTGCGCAGCCGTCTCTTCGAAGCGTTCGCGCAAGCCGATGGATCGCTGACGCGCAGACACGGGGGTGCCGGGCTCGGTCTCGCGCTCTCACGCCGGCTCGTGCAGCACCTTGGCGGCGACCTCGACGTCGAGAGCCAACCCGGACAGGGGAGTCGCTTCACGCTCACGCTCGAAGTCGAGGGTGCGAGTGCGCCCGAGCCCGCTGCCGCGACCGAGACCACGCCCCCGATCGCGACGTTGCTCGGCCGCGTGCTTCTCGTCGAAGACGTCCTCTCTACGCAACGCCTCTACTCGTTGTACCTGCGTCGCGCCGGCGCGGAAGTCGACGTGTGCGAGAACGGTCAGGCTGCCATCGACAAGGTCACCGCGTCGATGGCGGATCGCCGACCTTACGATCTGGTGTTGATGGACATGCAGATGCCGGTGCTCGACGGTTACAGCGCGACACGCATCCTGCGCGAGCGTGGTTTCCAAGGTCCTGTGGTCGCGGTCACCGCGCACGCTCTGGCCGGCGACCGCGAACGCTGCATCGCAGCGGGTTGCAACGACTACTGCGCGAAGCCGGCGAACCGCGAAGAGCTGATCAGCGTGTGCAGGGAGTGGGTGCAGAAGGGCTTGAAGCCCGTGTTGCCGCACACCGCTACGCAAATCCGCGCTCGATCAACCTTGCAGCATCCGAAGCAGGGACCGGCCGGCTGAACAAGTAGCCCTGGGCCTCGTCGCAACCGAGCGCCTTGAGCAACCCGAGCTGGCTGCGCGTCTCGACGCCTTCCGCGACGACGGTCAGGTTCAAGCCCTTGCCCATCAGGATGATCGACGTCGTGAGCGTCGAGTCCTGTTCGCTCGTCATCATCTCGCGGATGAAGCTCTGGTCGATCTTCAGCGCGTCGACGGGGAAGCGCTTGATGTAGTTCAAGCTCGAGTACCCCGTGCCGAAGTCGTCGATCGACAGGTGCACGCCTGCGTCCTTCAACGTGTGAAGCATCGTCACCGTCGCGTCGGCCTTCTGCAGCAGCATGCTCTCGGTCAGCTCGAGCTCGAGCGTGTCGGCGCTCATCCCCGCGTCGTCGAGCGCGCGGCGCACGATGCCCATCAAATCCGGCTCGCGGAACTGCGCGGGCGAGAGGTTCACGGCCATGCGGATCGGTTTGATGCCCTCGTCGCGCCAACGCCGGTTCTGTGCGATGGCTTCGCGCAGGACCCACTCGCCGATCGGGAGCATCAGACCGCTCTCCTCCGCGACCGGGATGAAGTGCGCAGGCGAGACCATGCCGAGCTCGGGATGTTTCCAGCGCAGCAACGCTTCGACGCTGACCACTTCGCCCGTCGCGATCGAAACGCGCGGCTGGTAGTAGACGGAGAGCTCCTGACGCTCGAGCGCGTGACGCAGGTGCGTCTCCAACGCGAGCCGTTCGAAGATCACGGTGTTCATCGCGGGGCGCGCGAAGCGGATCAAGCCCTTGCCCTCTTCGCGCGCAGCCTGCATCGCGCCGATCGCCGATGCGACGAGCTGGTCGGAGTTCAATCCGTCCTCGGGGTGCACGGCGATGCCCATGCTGGTCGGAGCGAGCACCTGTGCTCCGTCGACGTCGATCGGTTGCGCGAGGTGTTGTTGCAGGCGGCGTGCGATCTTGTACGCGTCCTGCGGGCGCTCGAGCGCGTCGAGCGCGACCGTGATCTCGCTGTCGCTGACCAGCGTGACCGACGCCGTCGCTTCGTCACCCGACGGACGGCCGACCGTGTCGCGGCTGCGCAACGTGTCCTTCAAGCGTTGCAGCGTGACGTCGATCACGCGCCGGCAGATCGCATCTTGTCCGCGCAACGTGTCGAGTTCCACGGCCACGTGCAGGACTGCGATCGGGCCCTTGTCGCCGCGCGCAGATGCGATCGCGGCGTCGAGACGCGCATGGAAGGCCACGCAGGACGGTCCGGAGAACGTGGCCGACATCGCTGGTTCGGACAGCCGCTCGACCTCGCGCTCGGCGCGCGAGCAGCGCAGCGCGAGCTCGACGCGCGCGCGCAGCAAGGCAGCGTGCACCGGCGTCGTGATGCAGTCGGAAGCACCCGAGGCGAGTGCCCGATCGACGCCGTACGGCGAGGTCAGCACGAGAACCGGCACGCGGCTCTCGGTAGCGAGCTGCCGCAACAGCTCGTACGCATCCTTCAGTGCCGCATCGAGCAGCACGAGGTCGGGCCGCGATCCGGCGGCGAACGACGACGCTTCGTTCGCGCACGTGCGCTCGACGAGCTCGTAACCCGCGTCCGCGAGCCCGGCTCGAACGAGCGGACGCACGGTGGGGTCGGCACCGATCGTGAGAACGAGCGGGGCCGATTTCGCAGAAGACTTCGAAGACATGGCACGTCGTCTCCGCCGGGGTGGAGACGGTGTGCCTATCGGCGGGCGACGAAACGCGTCTTGAAGTCGACATGCCGGCATACGTCAGCGCGACGCGCAAACATTTCCGACCTGCCGAACGAGCGATCTCCCGGGCGCTTTTCGCGCGCCGACACGCTTCTCGTCGAGCAATACTCGGCGGCGCTCAGAGCCGACGCATGACTTCTGCCGTGAACTCGGTGCAGGAGAGCTTTCCGCCGATGTCGCGCGTGGAACGGCCTTCCTGGATCGCCCCGAAGAGCGCGTTCTTCACGCGGTGAGCCGTCTCGCGCTCGCCCAGGTGGTGCAAGAGGTTCGCAACCGACAACAGCGCGGCGGTCGGGTTGGCCTTGTTCTGTCCCGCGATGTCGGGAGCCGTGCCGCCGGCGGGATCGAACAGCGCCGTGGTCACGTTGCCTTGCGCGTCGAACGCGAACGAGGAGCTGTCGCCCAGTCCGACGGAGCCGATCAGCCCGCACGCCGCATCCGAGAGGAAGTCGCCGTACTCGTTGGGCGTCACGATGACCGCGTACTTGTCGGGACGCATGATCAGGCCGGCCAACAACGAGTCGAAGAGCTCGCAGCGGTGCGCGATCTTCGGGAACTTCTTCGCGACCTCCGCGACCGCTTCCTCGAACAGGCCGTCGGTCGCCTGCTGGATCGTGTACTTGCTGGCCGACACGACGTGCGTGCCGCGCTGCTCGGCGAGCTGAAACGCGAAGAGCGCCGCGAGCCGACTTGGAGTGCGCTCGATCACGCGCAGCGAAATAGCGGTCTCGTCGTTGATGCGCTTGCCCGGGTCCTCGTACGTGCCGCCGATCGCGACGCGCACGACGTCGATGTCGATCGTCTTCTTGAAGTTGTTGTCGACGCCCGCGATGGTCGCGACCGGCCGGTGGATCACGGCGAAGTCGCACAGGTCGCGCAACACCTTGTTCGGGCTCTCCTCCGTGGTCGCGGTCGGATATTTGAGGCCGACGCGATGCTCCTTCAGCTTCGCCGCCGCCTCTTCGTAGAGCTCGAACCCGCGACGCCGCCGGTTTTCGACCGACAAGTCGACGGGAACGAACTCCAGGCGGCAAGGGAGTGCCTGCGCGAGGGTGTGCACGCTCTGCGAGAGCTCAGGCGCGATGCCGTCTCCGAGGAGCTCGACGACGAAGTGGGTCTTCATGCGGGGCGATGGTTCACTTTCGGGGGCCGAGGAGTGTATCGGGCGCGCCCGTGACGAAGAATGAGGCACTGCCGAACCGATGAGCTCCGTGGTCGCAAACGCATTCGTCATCGCAGCTCACGGGCTCACGGTCTTTCTTCCGGCTTGTTCGCCGCCGCAGTCCGCTCCGAAGTCACCCACGCAGTCGGTGTCCCCGTCGAAAACGGCAGCGGCCGAGCCAGTCTTCCACTATTCGGCGCTCGACAACGGCGACTTCAACGAGGCGGGGGTCACCGACGCAAACGGAGTCCAACTCATCCCCTGGTGGAAGTTGTCGCTCCACGGCCAGGCCACGCTCGAGCGCAAAGGGACGACGACGTGGATGCGAACCGCGCCGGGTGCGTCGATCGAGCAGCCGATTCCTGCGTACGCGCCGTTGATTGGATCGCTCGTGTTGCGCTGCCGGATGCAGCCCGACGCGACGTGGACGCTCACCGACGGCAAGCAATCCACGGTCGAGACGGTGACGGCGCAGTCGAGCGTCGACGATCGCGTGGTCGTCAAGCTCGCTCGTGCAAGTGGTGTGGGTTCAGGCAACCCGGGCTCGTCGCCTCTGCCGCGTCTGACGTTGAGTTTGCGGGGCGCATGGCAATCGATCGAAGCGACGGTCGACCTGCCCTGTCCGAGCGAGACCGCGCTGCGCGCCGAGTTGATCACCGAGATCGACGAGATCTTCAGGACCTGGTTCGAGCGCGGGATCGACGACGTGGGCCCCAAGCACTCAGGCTTCCTCGCCAAGTACTTCGACGCGGTCACGGGCGAGCAGCTCTCGGTCGCGAGGTCGACGGGCTTCAACCCCATGTACCAAGCGCTGTTCGACGCGCTCGGTGCCGAGGAGCTCCCGGCGTGGCGTGCGACGTTCGAGCGGTTCCTCACAGACTTCTTCGTGCTGCAACTCGACCCGCGCACCGGGCTGCCGTGCAACTACGATCCCGTCACGGACCTGCCCGACGAGACGACGCCGGTCGAGATCGCGCAACCGCTCTCGTTCCTGATCGACGTCGCGCAGCGCGGCCCGGAGAAGTTCCGCGCGCGCGCCAAGGATGCAGCCACGAAGATCGGGAACACCGTCCTTTTGAAGGGGCTGATCCCCGACGGCACGTGCGCGGCGAGCTACGTGCCGCGCGACGGGACGCCCAACGTCGACGTGGGCACGCTGCGCCGACTCAATGTCCCCGTGCAGTTGGTGCGCTTGTCCGTCCTCACCGGCGACGCGCGCTACGCGAAGGCCGCGCGCGAGCCGCTCTCCACGCTCGAGTTCACGAACCTCTGGACGGGGACGTGGGAGCAGATCGATCCCGGCTTCGACGACACGTTCGGGAACTTCGGCGGCTCTGCAGCACGCGTCGCGCGCGAAGCACCGGACGAGGTCACGTACCGCCGGTTCGCTCTCGAAGGCTGGAATCATTTCGAGCCGATCTGGCGCGACGCGCTGCGACTCGGCGGAAACGTCGCTGCGGATCAAGTGCGCTGCTGGAAGGTCGGCATCGACATCGCCCACTTCGATCCCGACGTGCGCGCGAGGCTCGGCCCGCTCCTGAGGATGGCCGCGCGCTCGCACTTCAAAGGGGAGCAGTGGGGGAACGGCTCGTGGGGCGACGTCACCGTGTTCGGTTTCTCACCCATGCTTCTCCAGACAGGCGATCTGACCGGTTCACCGCAGAACCTATTGAGCGGGCTCGCGTCGATTTACACCGACGATCTCGGCTTGCGCACCGACGAAATCCGCGCGATGTACACGACCGTGCTGCGCAGCTCGATCGCGCAGTACAAGCGCCCCTACGGTTTCCTGATCGAGCGCTCCGAGCACAAGGGCGCGAACCCCGCCGTCGGCTCGTTGCGCATGCTCACGGGCATGGTCGAGATGTTGCGGGCGTTGACGCCGCCGAAGTGAGCCGCTCTGGATCCCATTCAGATCGTCCTCCGCCGTCGGGTAGTAGCACGGGCGCCGCGAGCCCCTTCCATCTCCCTGGTGGTCTTCTTCGCGGGCCCACCTGTCTTGACGGAGCGGGGCGGAGCGCCGAGAACGCGACGGCTCTTCCGAAAACGGATCTCGACCTCGAGTCCCATTTCGAACGCGATCCGTTGCAAGGAGCTCAAGGAGTGTCCGTGGTAGTCGGCATCCTCGATGCGAGAAATCACGGACTGCTTGGTGCCGACGCGCTTCGCCAGCGCAGCCTGACTCCAGCCCAGGCGGGTACGCGCGTCGTACACGAGCTGTGCTGCAGAGCCGTGAAGCGCCGCCTCTGAAATCCCGCGTCGCATGGCGACGTCGTTTCCAATCCAGGCGTCAAGGTCGCGGATTGCGTCACTCGTCCGTTTCTTCTTCGAAGCCATGTCCGTCAGGGTCCTTCAAATAGGCATCTCGTCGCTCTCGCGCGCGCCGCAGGTCCATGAACGGTACGACCCGCTCCTTCTGCAGCGCATGCAAGAGCACGATCTCCCGGTGTTCGCCAAATGCGTAGAGGATTCGGTAGTGCACACGTCCGTGCCGGATCCGTAGCTCGTGGATTCCATTGCCGAGGTTCTCCGCCAACGGTCGTCGCGCTTCGTATCCCAGCTCTTCCAAACACTCCAGTTGCGAAAAGCACCGTTGCAATCCCCGATGATCCCGCAGCCGGAGCTCCATGAGCCAGCGACGGACGGGCGAGCCGAGATGATCATCGCGGAAGTAGACGATTCGCGTGCGAGGCACGGCATGGCTCCGGAGACTAGCACAATCTTGCGATAGTTGCAGGCACCTCCCGGGCGGAGGCGCCACAGCCACGACGAACGGGATGCCGCCCGGTTGCAGAGAATCTCGCGGATTTCGCGTTGTCCGAAGTCAGCGCACGCGGATCAGGCTGACGTCGTTGCTGAAGTTGTTGGCGACCAGGATCGAGATGTGACCGTCGCCGTCCATGTCGGCGACCTCGATGTCGAGCGGGCCTGTGCCGGCTCCGAGATCGGGTCCGCGCGCGAAGTACACGGGCGACCCGCCGCCGTTCAGCCACAGGTTGACGTGGTGGCTGTTCTGCGCGCTGCACAAGAGATCGACGGCGCCGTCGCCGTCGACGTCGGCGGCGCGCAACGTGTAGGGACGCAAACCGGTGGGGAAGGTCACGTCGGCAACCGTCCACGCGCGATCCTTCGATTGGTAGGCGACGGCGACGGAGTTGTCCGACTCGCTCTTTGACACGAGCATCGCGAGATCGGTGAAGCCGTTGCGATCGAAATCGCCGGCGGCGATCGCGATCACGGGACGTCCGCTTGGGATGAAGCGCGCTTCCGTCAGCGTGAGAAGGCCGTCCGCGCCTTTCGCCGCGCGCAGGATCGCGACACCCAGACGCGGGCCCGGGCCACCGAGTGCGACGGCGAGCTCCGGCTTCGCGTCGCCCTCCGCGTCGACGAGCGCGAGCGCGTGTGGACCCGACAGCACCTCGATCGCGCGCGGCTCACCGAACTTGCATCCCGCACCCTTTGCGCGCTCGATCGGGACCAGCGCGACCTTGCCGCCTGCCGGATCGGCGACGATCGCTTCGACGAGTCCGTCACCATCGAGATCGACGACGAGCAAGTCGCCCGAGCTCAGGCCGACGTTCTGCGGCATCACCTCGGCGCGCTGGAACAAGTGACCCTTGCCGTCGCCGAAGAACGCGTTGATCTCACAGCCTGAATCCTTGCGGCGTAGGAAAACCGCATCGAGGTTGCCGTCGCCGTCGAGATCGGCGAGGCGCACGCAGTCGGCGCTGTCGGCCAAGCCCTGCACTTCTTGCGCGGCGAGCTTGCCGTCCTTGTTGCGCAGAACGGAGAGAGTTCCATCGAGCGCGCTCAACACGACGACGTCGGGCTTCTTGTCGCCGTCGAGATCGCCGACGGCGAGCGAGTGCGGCGCGCGTCCGGCCGGAGCGGTGGGCGCGACGTCGAACCCACCGTGTCCGTCGCCGAACAAGACGCTGACGCGCTTCGCTTCTCCGTTCGCGAGCGCGAGGTCCAGTGCGCCGTCGCCGTCGAAGTCTCCGAGCGCGGCAGCTTGCGGATGTTGTCCGGCGTAGAGGCGCGATGTCGGAGCATTCGCCGCCGCCGACGCGAACACGACGGCCTCTTGACCTTGTCGCGCGACTGCGACCCACGCCGTTCCGGCTGCACTCGTCGAGCCATGCACGAGCGCGAACGGGATCGCGCCGCCGTCGAGCTTGCCCTTTGCGACGAAGGCCTTGTCGTGCCACGCGAACCGCCAGAGCGCGTCGTCACCGCCCGCGACGACGATCACGGGTCCGTCGGCAGAAGGAACCTCGTCGATCGCGCGCGGCAAGCCGTCGAGTTTCACCGCGCCCGACTCGGAGAGCTTCCTCTGCGCGTCGAACTCGTACCGCACGAGGCGCCGCGTGCCCTGGAATCCGACGTAGAGCGCCTTGCCGTCCGCCGCGAACAGCGCGCACGTCGCTTGCGCGTCCGCGAGGTGCATCGTCACGACATCCGTCGGTGAGCGCACGATCGAAAGGTCGTCGTCGATCGTGATCACCGCGATGTCCGGCACGCCATCCGCGCCGAGATCACCCGACGCAAGCACGCGCGGTCGCTGCGCGAGGTCGAGATGCCACGCAGGCTTCGGCTCCTCGCCGGGCTTCGACTTCCACGCCGCGCGCACGTCGAGCACGTTGATCCCCGGCTTCGCGCGCGAAGCGAACACGATGTCGGCGCGCGTCGCACCCTTGGTCGGCGCTGCACCGCCAAGCCACACCGGGCCGAGGGCGAAGTCGTCGATCGGAATCGCGCGCGGCTCGGGCCACTGGCGCACGGACGCCGTGATGTTCGACCACACCTGCACCGCCGGCGGTCCGGTCGTGATGCCGATGATCTCGCTGTGTCCGTCGCCGTCGAGGTCGGCCGCGAGCAAACCCGTCGGTTTTCCGTCGCCGATCGAGGGGAATTCGAGGCGCGCGTGGATCCGCTGCGGCACGGGTCCTGTCTGGACCGTGCGCGCTCCGCACGGGTACCCGAGCGAGATCGCGCACGCGAACGCAAGACAACAGCGTCCAGCCATCGCCAGCGCGTGTTGCATGCGGGAACCGGACGTCTGCTTGGGCCGGCGGAGCATTCGATTCGGCAGGGTAGGGACCGCGCGGCCCCGAGGCTATCTTCTCGGGAAATTGAGCCCGCGTCGCGCGCGGTTTGCACGTACTCCGAGCCGACCTGGCGCGCACATTCGGGCATTCCTGACGGTTACGTCGACCCACTTCCAACCTCTCTTGAAGCGCACGCTCCTCGTCATTCTCGTCATCGTCGTCGTCGGTGCGCTCGCGGCCGGCGTCACGTGGGTCGTGCACGACAAGTCGACGACGACGGTGGTCCCGGTCGGTCCGTCCAACAGCACATCGACGACATCGGAGCCGACGCAGCACGCGACCGCTGTTCCCCTCGACGTCCCGCACGACGACTCCAGCAACGACTCGACGAAGACGACGGTCGTGTTCCCGCTCGAGGTCGAGTTGCAGCTCCTGCACGCCGCCGACGAGTTCAGCGCTCAAGGTGCACCCGCGCTGGGCTCGGGAGCCAAGGCGCAGCTCAAGGGCACGATCACCGGCTCGCGAAAAGAACCGGTGCGCGCTGAGATCGAGTTCGTCGCCGGCGCGAACGCGGGTCGCGTCCTGTACTGCGACGGATCCGGCGCGTTCGGCGCGCAGGACTTGTACCCGGGCCTGAGCATCGTGCGCGTGAGCGGTCCGGGCATCGTCGGCTCGCAGCGCGAAGTGCTGTTGCGCTCGGAGCGCGAGGAGCTGCTCAACATCAACTACGCGCTGCCCGCGCACGTGATCGGCGACGTGTTCGACGCGCAGAGCAAGCCGCTGCCGGGTGCGCTCGTTTCGTTCGACGGTCAGGAGCGCGTCACCGACGAGCAAGGACGCTTCGAGCTGGCGGCCGTCGCGCCGGGCAGCGTGCTCGTCGTCGTGTCGAAGCCCGGCTACGCCGCCTACCGCGAGAAGGTCAGCATCGCCGTGAACTCCAAGCCGGATGCGACGCGTCTGCAGTATCGGCTCGAGCAGGGTGCGCGCCTGCAGGTGTCCGTGCTCGACGCGATCAACAAGTCCGATGAGGCGCTGGTCTACATCCTGCCGGGCGACAGTGCTGGTCAGCGCAAGTTCCCCTGGTACACGGTGAACCCGGTGCACGTTTTCCCGGGCGGAACGAAGCTCGTCGAGGATCTGCCGAGCGGCATGGTGTCGTTGCGCCTGTTCCACGCGGGCGCGACTCCGAAGCCGGACCACGCGAGCGCGATGTTGGGTGCAGGCGAAACGGCGAGCGCGGAGTTCCACCTGGAGCCCGCGCCGATCGTGCAGGGCGTCGTCACCGACGGCGGTTCACCTGCACCCGGGGCCGAAGTCGTGCTCGAAGCACCCGATCGCACGAAGGCGATGCTCTCGGTGCTGGGCGAGAGCAACTTCCTCTTCCTCGAGAACGAAGTGTTCCCGAACTTGCCTCCGGCCATGCAGAAGGTCGTGACGAACGGGCGCGGCGAGTTCGTGCTCAGCGCGAACGAGTCGGCTTCGGCGGTGCGCTACGTGACCGCGACCTCGGAGGACGGTCAGCGCACCGCGCATGCTGCGGTGGCGACGGGTGCGACGCGCGTCGACCTCGCGCTCGCGCCGATCCAAGGCGGGAAGAACACGTTGCGGGTCGTGATGGAGGGTCGCGAGCAGCCGTTGCCGTTGAAGATCACGATCAACGGAGCGCCGCGCGATCAGCACGCTTTGCCGATGGGGCGCGACCTGGCGATCACCGAGCTCGCGAGCGGATCGTGGCTCGTGACGGTGCGTTGGAGCGACAAGGTGCTCCTGGATCGTTCGCCGGTGCAGCTGAAGGGCGAGGTCTCGCTCGAGATCCAGTTGCCAGACGGCGCGAAGCTCGGCCAGGACGCGGAAACGATCCTGCGGTCCGGTCATCGCTGATCCGCCCTAAGGCAGATCGATCGGCCTGTGAGGTGTCGGCTCCGATCGGCGGGCGAGTCGAGACGGAACGGATTTGATTCGGCAGTGTTCCTGGAGGGAGTGAGCGTGCCCTGTGGTGCGCGCGCGCGTCAGCGCGTACCTTGCTCGCCCCGTGAGCTCGATTCTCCTCGACAAGAAGTCGCTTTCGTTCGACGCATTGGTTCCGCTCGCGCGCGGTGGCGACGTCGCGATCACGCTGCCCAGCGCTTCGATCGCGGCCGTGAAGAAGGCGCGTGCGATCGTCGAGAAGCACGTCGAGGCGGGCGACGTCGTGTACGGGCTCACGACGGGTTTCGGCAGGCTCAAGAACGTCGCGATTGCGCGCTCGGATCTTGCGGAACTGCAGAGGAATCTGATCCTCTCGCACTGCTGCGGCGTCGGTGATCCGTTGCCGATCGAGCAGGTGCGCATCGCACAGGTTCTGCGTCTCGCGGGTCTGATGCGCGGACATTCGGGCGTGTCTGTCGCGCTCGTCGAGACCTTGGTGCGCCTGTTCGAGAAGCGCTTCGTCCCGGTCGTGCCGCAGAAGGGCTCGGTCGGCGCGAGCGGCGCCCACGCACCCCGCGCGCACAAGGCGGCGGCGGTCAATGGACACCGCGAAGCGTACGTCGACGGCAAGCGCATGTCGGCCAGGGCCGCGCTGAAGAAAATCGGCGAAGAGCCCGTCGTGCTCGGCGCGAAAGAGGGTCTAGCGCTCATCAACGGCACCGAGATCATCAAGGCGATCGGCTTCGTCGCCTGCGTGCGCGCCGTCAACGTGTCGAAGGCCGCCGACGCGATCGCAGCGCTCACGATCGAGTCGCTGTTGGGCAGCGCGAAGCCGTTCGACGAGCGCTTCGTCGCGTTGAAGAGCGGTCACGCCGGTCATCGCCGGACGTCGGCCAACGTGCGCGCGTGCTTGAAGGGCTCGCAGATCCTGACTTCGCACGCCGACTGCGATCGCGTGCAGGATCCGTACTCTTTGCGCTGCATCCCCCAGATCCACGGTGCGTTCAAGAGCGCACTCGATCACGTGCTCGCGATCGTCGAAGCCGAGCTGTCTTCGGTCACCGACAACCCGATCGTGTTTTCCGACACGGGCGAGGTCGTCAGCGCCGGCCTGTTCCACGGGCAGCCGCTGTCGATCCCGCTCGATTATCTGGGCATCGCCGCCGCGACGATCGGGAACGTGAGCGAGCGCCGGATCGAGCAGCTCGTGAACCCGGACCTGTCGCACCTGCCCGCCTTCCTGACCCCTCATCCTGGAATCAACTCAGGCCTGATGATCGTGCAGGTCGCCGCCGCATCGCTCACGAGCGAGAACAAGAGCCTCGCCCATCCTGCGTCGGTCGACACGATCCCGACGAGCGCCAACCAGGAAGATCACGTGTCGATGGGGCCGATCGCCGCGCGCAAGGCGGTCGAGATCATCGGGAACGTCGAGACGATCCTCGCGCTCGAGTGGCTCTGCGCCGCGCAAGCGCGCGAGTTCAAGAAGGACCTGCGCGCCGGCAAGGGCGCGGAAGCTGCGTACCAGTTGCTGCGCGAGCACGTGAAGCCGCTGAAGACCGACCGCTACCTGCACACCGACATCGAGATCGCGAGCGGTCTCGTGCGCGACGGTTCGCTCGTCACCGCGGTCGAGAAGGCCGTCGGCGCGCTGCAGGCCTGAGACCCTTTGATCGGGCGGACAATTCGGACTCCCGACCTAGGGGGGCGGGGCCGCACGCACGGGAAGAGTGCGCAATTGCAGGCTTCAAAGCAGCAAGCCCGACTGCCCCGCTCACGGTCGAACTCTCTGGGCATTCCGTCGGTCGAGGCGGACACTTTGTTCGCAGTTCGCCGGTTTGAGTGGCTCTATTGCCCCGGACGAGGGTCATCACGTCCTGGTGCCAGCAGCCCGAAGTGCCGGAACACTTCGGCCAGCACGCCGGCAACGCCCCAGGCGATCGCGATCGACCACAGGTTGTGCGACGGTACGTGCGCGCCGCGGACGTGTTGCGTCCAAGCGAAGAGCAGACCCAGCAGCGCTCCCGGCATGAGCCACAGCCACGGGCGCGCGCGCCTCATCGACACGGCCACGAAGTACAGCGACAGCCACGCGAAACCACCGGTGGCATGCGCAGCGGGAGAACCGAGGTGAACACCGAAGATCGTCGGCGTCTGGTCTTCGAGGCTCGTGCGTGTGCCGCCGAACCGCACGAGGTCGGTGGGGTCGCCCTGATGGCCGCGGTGCTTCCATACTCCGGCGATCATCACCGTCAGGCCCAGACATAAGACGGGATACAGAAGGCGGCCCCATTGCGCGCGCGGTTTCCTCTTCACTGCGGCGATGACGGCGAGGATCAAGAGCAGCGCGGCTGCCGCGATCACCAGGTACTTGCCGCCCGTGTGCACGACCGAGCCGTAGAACCAGTTGTCGCTCAAGGGGAAGTCGTGGATTGCTGGATCGAAGTACGGCTCCACCAGCGACACGTCCGCGTGCGATTCGCCGAGCCACATCGCAGCGATTCCAAGGATCAGCACGGGACACACGACCTGCAGCACGAACGTGCGCTGACGAGATCGAGGTCGGGCGCCCATCGCCAAACGATAGCGTTTGAGAGGTTGCGTCGGCATGACTCGAAGGGTGGGTCGAAGGCTCGCGCATGAGCGCGAGCCGCGGAGGAGTGATCTCGACGCGGACATGACGAAATGCTCTCGCACCGGATCAGCGCCGATTCGGTTTTCGAGTTCGATGTCGACGGTGCAGTCGATGTCGGAGTGGGCGACCCGAGCCAGGCACCGGTCGCCGGGAATACCGGCTACCGGCGCCAGGCACGAGCCGCTTCGTCGGTTACTTTCGGCGCGTGACGAACGATGCGATCGATGTGACTTCCGAGAGGCGCACCGCGCGGGCGGCGACGAAGAATGCGATCAAGACTGCGAGCGCCGTTGCGAACGCGTGCAGTGCGATCGCAGGAGCACGGGCGGGCTCGGGCAACACTCTGTCGAGCAGGTTCCCCGTGCCGATTCCGACGCCCAGCACGAAGAGCGCGCGCGCGAGGAACGCTGCCAGACCGTCTTCGACCTGCGCTCTGATGCTGCTGTGCGCTTCAGCGCCGACGACCGCCACATCGCCGGCTTGCGCTGAGCCCTCGACGCGCGCTGAGTTGCCGACGCGCCCTGCACTGCCGAAGCGCCCTGGACTGCCGAAGCGCCCTGGACTGCCGAAGCGCGCCGAGTCGCCGATGCGCCGCTCGAGTCGCCAAAAGAGCAGCAGCGTGTACACGACGATCGCGCACGAGCTCGCGACGGCGAGGCCGCGCACGCCCCACTGCTCGCGCGCGAGCACGTACAACGGATACGACGCAACCGCGACCACGGTGCCGAGCAACGCCGGCATCCACGTGTTGCCGAGCGCGTAGAAACCGCGCGCGATCAATGTCTGCGCGGCCCAGGCTGCGAGGCCGATCGAAACGAGCGTCAAGCACACCGCGATCTCGTGCACTTGATCCGGACCCAGGCGAGTGCGGCCGTAGATCAACGCGACGATGTCGTCACCGCACGTGCTCAACACCGCTTGCGCTGCGAACGAGATCACCAACAGGTTGCGCAACGAACGCACGAGCGTCGCGCGCATGCCGGCGACGTCTCCACCGGCGACGAGGCGCTGCAACGTCGGGAAAACCGCCACGCCCGCCGCGAGACCGAAGACGCCCATCGGCACCTTCATCAACGTCTTCGCGTATGAAAGCGTCGCCGCGCCGCCGGGTCCGATCACCGTGCCCTCGCGCTTCAAGTACCAGTCGTCGACCACGACGATCGAGAAACCGATCATGATCGGGAGCGAGCGCACGAGGTACGTCTTCAGGTCGGGATGCCGAAGAGAAAGCGTCCAGCGCCAGCGCAATCCGCCCTTCAACGCGCCGATCAACGGCAGCAGGAACGGACCGAGGACGCTGCCCGCGAGCGCGCCCCATGCGAAACCGAACGCACCCGCGCTGGTGCCGCCGATCAGTCCGCCGGCGATGATGCCGACCGTGTACACGAGCGGCGCGAGCGCAGGCAGAGCGTGCTTGTCGCGCGCTTGCATCGACGCCGACAGCAGCCCGCCGACGACGTGGAAAACCTGCGCCGGCAGCACGATGCGCGAGAGCAGTACGAGCTCCGACAGTTGCTCCGGCGTGAAACCGGGCGCCGCGATGGGTGCGAGCGCAGGCATCGCGAACCACAACGCGACCGTCGCCGCGCCGAGCATCACGCACAGGAAGTTGGCCACGACGCTGAACGCTTCGGACGCGCGTTCGCGCTCGCCGCGCGCGAGGTACGCGCCGAAGATCGGGATGAACACGATCGACAGCGCTCCGCCCGCGAGCAAGTAGTTCAAGAAGTCGGGCACGACGAACGCGGTCGCGTACAGGTCGGCCTTCGGTCCAGCACCGAGCGTGCGACCGAGCACCGCTTCGCGACCGAGACCGATCACGCGAGACAGGAGGATCGACGCGCCCCAGATCGCGCTCGCGATGCCGATGCGGCGCGCGTGCGACGCGTGATCGTCAGCGGGCGCCGTGGGCGGGCGCGTCTCGAGTTGCGCGGTCGACACCGGCGGAGGATGGCAGTTGGACCGCGCGGAACCAAGGGCTCATGCGCGCACGATCGACGATCCGCGTACGGAATCCGGGCGCTCACGCCCAACGTCGTGAGCCGATTCGCTCAGCGATCGAGCTTCCAGATCTCGACGTCCGGACCCTGCGCCGCGTACTCCATCACGCGCCAGGCGAAGTGCGCATCCGGAGCCAACGGACCGTCGAGCTGGTAGAGAATCGGCACGTCGCCCGCGCGCGTCGGCTCGCGCGGCCCGAAGTGCGCGACCAGGTGACCTTGTTTCATGACGGCCTTGCGCAGCACGTCGAGGATCTGCCGCCGATCGTCGTGGTTCACGTCGACGACCACGTAGTCCGCAGCCAGAGTGCGCACGAACCCGTCGGGATCCTTGCGGAACTTCTCGCGCTGGTCCGCTCGTGCAAAGGGAATGTTCTCGAGGTTCCAGATCTCGCGCGGATCCACCGCCGACCTGAGCCCGACCTGGTAGTCGATCCAGAGCGAGAAAGTGAGCGCGTCTGCTCCCAGGTACGCGGGCAGATCCTCCGGCCGCCGCATCAGCGGCAGCTCGAGCGTCGGCGCAACAGCGATGCGCGCGTGCTCGTGATCAAGGTTCTTGGCGATCCAGGTCGAGGCCGACGAGAGCGTGTCAGGAGCAACGTGCAACCAGGCGACCTTGATGCAGGCGAAGGCTTGCGGCATGAGAACAAGTGCGACGACCGCGACCGAAATCCGTGTTCGCCCAGCGGCCGTCGATGCGCGCGACGAGAGGGCACGTGCGCAGCTCGCGACCGCGATCGCCGCGAGCAGGCACAAGAGCGGCACGACGGGCATGAGGAAGCGCTGGAACGTGTTGTTGAACACGCCGAACGCGATAACGTGCGTCGCGAAGTGCGCCAGCAGCACCGACGTGTCTCGTGCTCGCGCTCCGAGCACGCGCTCGCCCGCGGTGCGAGCACGCACGACGCGGACGACGACCACCACCACGCCGAGCGCTGCGAAGGCCGACAACCACGGGTCGTAGTTGGCGAGTGCGTCGAGCATCGCGCTGAAACCACGCCCTTTGAAGTAGCTGAGGTCGAGGCCGTGCATCTTGTCGAGCAAGAGCGACATCAACCCGCCGCCGCCGCCCGGCGACGACGCGTCTGTGACGTGCGGCGGATGGTGGTTGAACCCGATCACGCACGCGAAGACGAACGCGAGCGTCGCTGCGAACCACAACCATGCACGTCGAGCTCGTGCCTGTTCGCGCAGAAGGTGGGCGATCACGAAGGCCGGGATGACGAACACGCCGCTTTGCAGCATGCTCGCCGCGAGCGCCGTGGCGAGTCCGGCGCGCACGTAGGATCCCGCGTCAGGACGTCGTCTCAAATCGACGCACGCGATCATCGCGAGCAACACAACCGTGCACAAAGTCCCGTGCGGCCGCGCTTGCGACGAATACCACGCGTGCAACACGCTGAACGCGAGCCAAGCCGCCGCCAGCAACGCCACTGGATCCGGCACGAACCTCCGCGCCAGGAAGAACAGCAAGGGCACGCCGAGCGCCGCGACGAGACATAACCACACGCGCATCGCTTCGACGACGCGCGCGGCGCAGTGCAAGTGCTCTTCCGTCGTGTGCGCGTCGCAGGCTTCCGGGCGCGGAACGACGAGGTGCAGAACGCGCGCGATCAGAGTCGGGTACGCGTACGGCAGCGGAACCTTGGACTCGGGCAGCTCGAGGCCGTCTTCGACGAAGACCTGGCTGTAGAGGATCTGCTCGTCGACCTGCGGCACGTGCGGAAGCATCGATCCGATGCCGACCATGCGCGCGATCAGCGCGACGAGCGTCAACGCCGCGAGACCCCATGCGATCCGGCGGCCAAGAGGGCGCGCAGTGATTGCGGTCGGCTTCGCGGGTTCGGAGTCCATCGTGCGCGGCGCGGACGTTAGCACGACGCTCGCCGTGAAGGCGATCCGTTAGCATCATGAGCGGCTCTCCATAGGAAGAACGCATGACCCGCACGACGACGCAGACCAGCGCAATCTCCGCGATCCCGACCGGCCCGCAGCGCGCACCGCGCGGCGCTCAAAAAACTTGCCGCACCTGGGCCGCCGAGGCCGCGATGCGGATGCTGATGAACAACCTCGATCCGGAGGTGGCCGAGGATCCCGCGCACCTGATCGTGTACGGCGGCAGTGGCAAGGCCGCGCGCGACTGGCCGAGCTTTCAGGCGATCGTCGCGACGCTGAGGCGGCTCGCGCCGGACGAGACACTGCTCGTGCAATCCGGCAAACCGGTCGGCGTGTTCAAGACGACGCTGCAAGCACCGCGCGTGCTCATCGCGAACTCGAACCTCGTCGGGCATTGGGCGACGTGGGAGCACTTCCGCAAGCTCGAGGCCGAGAACAAGATCATGTACGGCCAGATGACGGCCGGTTCGTGGATCTACATCGGCACGCAGGGAATTCTGCAGGGCACGTACGAGACGTTCGCAGCCTCTGCGAAAGCGCGGTTCGGCGGGACGTTGAAGAACCGGCTCGTCGTGAGCGGCGGGCTGGGCGGCATGGGCGGCGCGCAACCGCTCGCCGCGACGATGAACGAAGGCACGTTCCTCGGCGCCGACGTCGACCGTTCACGCATTCAAAAGCGGCTCGACACGCGCTACCTCGACGTGTCGATCGACGACATGGACAAGGCGATCGATCAGGCGCTGGAGTGGAAGAAGGCCGGCGTCGCGAAGTCGATCGGCGTGCCGTGCAATGCCGTCGATCTGCTCGAGCGGATGATCGCACGCAAGATCACGCCCGACGTCCTCACCGACCAGACGAGCGCACACGATCCGCTCGGTGGCTACGTGCCCAACAAGATGGCGTACGAGGCCGCGCTGAAGCTGCGCACAACCGATCCGAAGCGATACGAGACCGAGTCGTTCCGCACGATGATCGATCACTGCAAGGCGATGCTCGCGTTGCAGTCACGCGGTGCCGACACGTTCGACTACGGCAACAACCTGCGCGGTTTCGCCGCGCAAGCCGGGTTCGCGGACGCGTTCGGGTTCGAGGGTTTCGTGCCGAAGTACATCCGTCCGCTCTTCTGCGAAGGCAAGGGCCCGTTCCGCTGGGTCGCGCTGAGCGGTGATCCGAAGGACATCGCGACGACGGATCGCATCATCCAGAAGCTCTTCCCGCACGACGAAGCGTTGATGCGCTGGATCAAGCTCGCCGGCGAGCGCGTCGCGTTCCAAGGCCTGCCCGCGCGGATCTGTTGGCTCGGCTATGGCGATCGCGCGAAGGCCGGGCTCGCGTTCAATGAAGCTGTGAAACGCGGCGAGATCAGCGCGCCGATCGTGATCGGTCGCGACCACCTCGACTGCGGTTCGGTCGCGAGCCCGAATCGCGAAACGGAAGCGATGAAGGACGGCACGGACGCGGTCGCCGACTGGCCGATCCTCAACGCAATGCTGAACGTCGCGAGCGGTGCGAGTTGGGTCAGCTTCCATCACGGCGGGGGAGTCGGGATGGGTTACAGCCTGCACGCCGGGCAAGTCACGGTCGCCGACGGCAGTCCGGAAGCCGCCGCATCGATCGAGCGCGTGCTCACATGCGATCCCGGGATGGGGATCATCCGTCACGCCGACGCCGGCTACGACGAAGCGATCGAGTTCGCGAAGGAACACGACGTCGACATACCAAGGTGACTCAGCTGCCCCCCCGGCAACGAAGTCGGACAGAACCAATGAATCATGTCGGGCAATGCCGTCTGTGTCCTACCCACGGCGAGCTTGTGAAGTCGCACGTCTTTCCGTCTGCGCTCGTGCTCGATTTGGGTTCCGAAGGAGACCGTGCGCGGGTCATTACGACGGAGCCAGGAATCCGAGAGAGAGTCATCCCTAGCGGTTGGCATGGGAGATACCTGTGCGACGGGTGCGAGAAGAAGTCGAAGCTGTACGACGACTACGCCATCGGCTTCCTGCGCCGACCGCTGTCCGACGCGGTCCGAAAGCACGCATCCCTGGGCGCGCCTGCACTTGAATGGAGCGGTATCGACCAGGGCAAACTCAAGCTCTTCGCGCTGTGGTGCCTATGGAGGGCTTCGATGTGTGATCAGCCCGAGTTCGAAAAGGTGCGGCTGGGGTCTCACACGGATTCGATTGCCAAGATGCTGCGCGAGTCAGATCCGGCAGATCCGGAAGACTACGCGACGCTCTTCGTGGCGTATGACACCGAGCCCGAAATGCTACTCACGCCTTGGAACCGAGTCCGGCGGGCTAATAGCACGAACTACTGGAAGTGTTTCCTCCACCGATACGAGATTCGGATCAAGGTGGACAAGCGGCCTTCGCCGCCGGAACACGCTGAGGTCTTGCTCGGTGCCCGACAGACACTTCTGACCCCCACTCGCAGCTTTCTGGATAGTCGACTCGGCGAGACCGTTGGGGAGATGCTCGCCGAGCATCGTCGGCGCGGTCAGGGCTGATAAGGCTGGGTCGGCCGCGTTGTTACTGTCTCTCTTGCTTGAGGTGACTTCAGTCGACGTGACTGAAATGCCGGTGGAAAGGGAAGAAAGATCCAGTCCGTCCATCTCCTCTGCCGAAGATGTCGTAGGGACGAACCATGAACTTCACACCCGGCTCTCTGTTTGCGTCGCCCTTCGTCAGCGTGATTGGCGGCACCGGCTTCCTCAGCGACCTCACGGCCGGCTATCTGATCGCGTCGCTCTTCATC